>CBDUWK010000047.1:0-10165 GCA_965370905.1 uncultured bacterium
ATCCAGTCGTATGTGAAGTGTGGTGGATAGTCTGAGTCGGTGTCATCATAGCAATAATAGCCATATTCCTCAGGACCGAATGGATCTGTGCTCGACTTTTCGCCAACTATGATGTAGGTTGTGTCTACCTGTACGATTCCCGAACCCATTGTGAACTCCAATTCTAAGGCTGTAGCCCAACCTGGAGGAGTATCCGAGGATATGGTTATCGTGAAATAATCATTAGTATTCAGCTCGATAGCCCTTGGTTCTACATTGCTGTAGGTTCCCACGGAATCTGTAACCGTAACCAACGGGTCCAGGGATCTCAATACAGCCGTTATCTCTCCGGTATCGTCGCCACCTGAATTTGCCGCAACGATGGCAATATCTGCTGTCTGTCCTGCGTAAAATACTGTGTCAACCCCGACAATCGATGCCCCCCGTGCGTCCAGAGACGGCGCAGCAACTTCAAGCTCAAATGCAGAGGTCCAGGTTCCTTGATCTGCCGTGATTGTGAGTTCAAGGAGAATGATATGCCCATCTGGGGCATCCAGAGAAACGCCAAAATCAATATCATCCAGACTGGGTACAGTTGAAGCGGGAGGGATGTTACCATAGAACTCAAACATATCACCTTGGGAAATAAGGATGTCACTGGAGGTTGCTGTCAAGACGACGTTAGATGCAGTGATGGTAGATCCGTAATTCCTGAGAATAATAGGTATTTCAACCGTTTCACCCGGATTGATTGTTCCATCATCATCTCCAGTGCTCTCACCACTAGCATCGTCATCGATTGCGGCAGAATAGAAACCGAGAACGGTTGGCTGCTGGACCAATTCCAGTGAATCGAGAATGGGCTTGTAGTTTGGTTTTGTGACCGTGACCTTCACATTGCCGGGGTTTTGTGGATCGATCAGGCAATATGCGTATCCATCTTCGTCGGTAATTGAAACTACCTGCAGGTCGTCCGGTTTGTAGGCACAAATCCTGGCTCCTTCCAAAGGCGCGCCGATATTGTCTGTCACAATAATATCAAACTGGTTGCTGCCGAAGTCCATAGTATCCGGTATCTCAGCCTGCATCATTTGAATTGGTCCAGTCCATATTTCAAGGCCGGGGTCTCCCGCCAAATTGTTCCACTTGGAAAAGCTTGTGACGTTACTGGAGTTGACATTGATATAAGCGTTGTAAAGCTCCAGTTTACCGCGCACAAGCGCGTTGCCAGCCTGAGTAATATCCTCGTTGAATAGTCCCTGAAAAACACCAATATCCACTGCATTGTTGCAGCGCGTGTTAGTGCCCCAAGTAGCGGTTCCGACGCAAGCTACAGCGCCTTTGCCCACGGTTGGAGTTCCGGCTGTAACGAAGCCTTCCATTACAGAATTACCGGAAAATCCTCCTGTGTCGCAGGTAAGAGTAACGATGAAAGGCATCATGTAACCATTGGTTAGATTATTCGTGTTGGAGTTTCCCCATCCGCTCATACCGAGATAGCCTCTATAATTAAAAATAGATACCCCGCTATTTAACCCATTGGCTATGGCAGTTGTAATTGAAACGCCCATATTATACCAGGCAGTATCAATCCTGGTGAAATCATGTTCTATCATGCGTGTTTTTATCCAGCGATTTGTTAAAATAGTGGAAAGTCCGGAGCTAGATGAGCCCGCGACGAGGAGTCCACTTTGAAACCAATGATCGTCATAGGTAAAAGGTTCTTTCTCGTACCAGAGCACTTTGTTCAACATGGTCATGGCTTCGGTAATATTTTCGGCAGGGAGGCGGCCAACTGCAACGTCGGCTAATATATCGCTCCCATCCAACTGCGCATAGGGGTGATCGCCGACATAGGATGACCAGCCGGGGAGCGTGTAATTTCCATTTGAATCACCAACAAGGAGAACAAATTCAGGTGGCGTATCCCAGTTATCATAAGCATTCTGAATGATGCCTTTTATGCCGCTGTTATTAGTTCCCGGGGAGAATGTCTCAAGAACTACGGTGTATCCCATACGTTTCTTCCATTCCACAAATTGTTCTTCAATCGCCGTGATTAATTGTGCGTCATTCTCACATATGATCAGGTACGATCCGGCCAGATTATCACTAACGTCAGTCATTTCATCAAAGTTGAGGACGACTGAACGCATCAGTTTACCCCAGGAGTGCGAAATTGGTCGGACGGTGCGACTGGGGACGTTGCGGTGGTCTGTCCCGCTGTAGATGGCGTTGATTTCCATGCGCGTGGCAATACGCAATTCCCTCTTGATGGGGTTGTAACGAATTGGGTTCATTTGAACAGGAATGACTCTTATGCCTCTCATTATTGCAGGTTCACCTATTGAAATAAGTGTCTCCGGGAAAAACATGTCGGTCTGGTAGGATCCTTCATCCCAGTATCTCTCAGTCGTTTCATCTGGTGAAATACCTTGCGCGGGCATGAGGTCAATATCGCGAATTATCAGTTCCTCAAGAATCTCGCCCTCAATGTGGACCGCGGCAGATGGAGGTATAGCCAACAGTCTGGTTACATGCGGCACCTCAGGTTTCCCCAGCTCCTGTTCAAAACCACCTCCGGGGATTTCTACGCGGTCCCAGAGTTTACCTTCCAGCGTAAAAGAGGTCAGTTCAACGCCGGATAATTGCATCTCGAACCTGTCCCCATTGGCTGAATGGCTTAGCATGTTGAAAACAGGTCTCATTTCTTCGGATGACGGTTGTAGTGGTACCCAATCTGCATGGACGGAGTAGCAGCATACCATGGAAATCACGAGTAGTACAGGTATTACTTTATGCATGTTAATCCCATTAAGTATTTATCAGAACAACTAGAGATGCAAATTATAGGCCATGAGCAATTCCAGAAGATTCAGCTTTATGTTAAATTCAAATCCTGCTTAGTGATACGAAATCAACGCAATGGACGTTGCTTTTTTGCACGGTTTTTGGTATTTTAATGTAAACACTTAATATAAGTTTCAGTGGGAGATTTTTCGAGTGAAAAATCATATAAATGAGTTGTTGTATCAAGAAAGAGTTTAGTTCCAACGGATGAAGGAGTATTCACGCTTGCATCTCCGCCTATTTTATAAAACACCAGGAGGAAATAGAATCTTATGGGATCTGGAATTATCTGGAATTTTACGAATATAGATATCGAGAACCTCGGCTCGGAACATGGACTGAGCGAGGATGAAATCGATAGAGCCTTACCGAAGGCAAAGGAAGCTCATTCTGATCTGGTGGAGCGCCGCGAAAAAGGAGAACTCCCCTTTTACGATCTTCCCGGTCGGAAAGCGGTAATTGAAGAGATCTTTGAGTATGCAGGGAAGGCGAAAAAGCGCTTTAAAGACGTCGTAATTCTCGGTATTGGGGGGAGTTCACTGGGACCCGCAACTTTAGAAATGGCTCTCGGTCGTAATCCCGATTCTGCGAGGGATGGACTGCAGCTTCATTTTCCGGACAACGTAGATCCTTTCGAATTTGATTTTCTATTGGGGAGTCTGAATTTGGAGACCACGCTATTCAACGTGGTAACAAAATCGGGGGGGACTCCGGAAACTCTAGCTCAATATTTAATAGTAAAGGAACGTTTGCAGCATAAGCTTAAAGATCGCTTTAACGAACATCTTGTATTCACTACCGACCCTGTTAAAGGGCATCTGCGCCGCTTGGCTGGGGAAGAGAACATAAGAACATTTGCTATCGATCCGGGGGTCGGAGGTCGTTTTTCAGTCTTTACACCAGTTGGTCTTCTTCCTGCTGCGCTCGGGGGATTAGATATTATGGAGCTCTGTCGCGGCGCATCTGCCGCGGCAGAAGAATGCGCAAATACAGTGGTTCTGGATAATCCCGGCTATAGATTCGGTCTCTCTTTATGTTTGCTCAGAGACCTTAAAGGCATAGGAACGGTTGTAATGATGCCCTATAGCAATCGCCTGTTAGGTTTGGCTGACTGGTTCCGGCAACTCTGGGCTGAAAGCCTCGGGAAAAAATACAATCTAAGAGGTGAAGAAATCTATTGGGGTCAGACCCCAGAAAAGGCTTTAGGAGCTACCGACCAGCATTCTATGGTACAATTATTCGTTGAAGGTCCTTTCGATAAAGTGATATGTTTTCTGGAAATTGAGGACCATGGAGTTGACGTGGTTATTCCGCGGATTTACCCAGATCAACCCGATCTCGATTTCTGGGGTGGACACACGCTGATGGAATTGATCACTGCAGAAAAACATGCCACTGAAGAAGCCCTTAGACAAGCTGGACGTCCCAATCTAACCGCTCTGTTTCCGCGAGTTGATGCCTATGCAGTGGGACATTTTTTAATGACACTGGAGGTAGCTACCGTTTTCTCCGGAGCTTTTCTGGGTATTAATCCGCTGGATCAACCGGGCGTTGAACTGGGCAAAATACTGACCAAAAAGAGTTTGAGCGGGAAAAATTGAAGAGGCATTTCAGGACATTAATCACGTCCGCTTTCCCTGCGTATCCAGCCCTGAACCCGAAAGAAAAATAAGAATAAACTTGCATCTATCCTCGAATAATTGTTTATTTTATCGTTCAACAAAATAGGAATTTTATTGATAGATTTGCACACTCATACGACTGCTTCAGATGGATCATATTCACCACGAGATTTGGTCAAATTGGCTATTAGTGAGGGATTACAGGCTGTTGCTATTACTGACCACGATACCATAGCGGGAAACCAGGAGGCTTTAGAAGCGGGCGCGGAATTTGGTCTCGAAGTTGTTCCAGGCGTCGAAATAAGCGCTGATACCCCTTTCGGATCAACACATATCGTAGGGATCTTCATCGATCCGGCCGATGAGAAGATGGAATCGATACTGCAGGGGTTGCGCGAATTTAGAGGGGAGCGCAACCGAAAAATGGTACTGAAACTGCAAGAACTGGATATCGATATTTCCATGGATGAACTGTTGGCGGAGGCGGGTGGTGATCTGGTAGGAAGGCCGCATTTTGCGGCATTGCTGCACAGAAAAGGATATGTCAATTCATATCAGCAAGCATTTTATAAGTACTTAAAGGCTGGCGGCGAAGCCTACCTGGATAAGAAGCGGTTACCGGCAGATGAAGCAATAGCAATGATTCGCGACGCTGGGGGAACCTCCATTCTGGCACATCCTGTTGTATTGCGGAAAAGAGATGAGATTAACCTTGAGAAAAACATTGCCTATTTAGCAGGTTTTGGACTACAAGGAATAGAGGTATATTATTCTGACCACGGCAGCGGCGACGAAGCGCTTTTCAAAAGTATTGCGAACCGTTATAATCTTTTGGTTTCTGGCGGAACCGATTTTCACGGGGCTATTAAACCGGACATCAGGCTGGGGAGAGGATTCGGATCGATGAACGTTCCATACAGATTATTACGAATCATCAAGGAGGCGAGAAATTGAAAGTTCCGCCACTGGATTTAAAAGCGCAATATCAAAGTATTAAGAATGGCGCCGAAGCGCGTTTTGCCGAGATATTTTCTAATCAACATTTTATCCTGGGACCACTGGTCTCCGAATTGGAAGGCAATCTTGCCAATTTGTGTGGGGTGAAGCATGCCATCGGGGTTGCCTCCGGTTCTGATGCTCTGCTTCTTTCATTAATGGCTCTGGGGATAAAAGCAGGTGACGTCGTCGTCACTACGCCTTTCAGCTTTTTCTCAACGGTTTCCGCTATCACCAGGCTTGGTGCCAGACCATATTTCGTCGACATCGATCCGCGTACGTATAACTTGTGTCCGGAACACCTAAACGAGATTCCTCGTGAAGGCGTTAGAGCCATTCTGCCGGTACATCTGTATGGACAACTTGCTGCCACGGAAGAGATCTGCCTGTGGGCTGAAGTTCGAGACGCTGCAGTCGTTGAGGATGCAGCGCAGGCTATTGGAGCTTCCAGAAATGGGGTTATGGCGGGAGCGTGGGGAACTATCGCGGCATTTTCCTTCTACCCAACTAAGAACCTGGGTGGTGCGGGTGACGGTGGCATGCTCGTCACCGATGATGATAAATTGAACGACAGGCTGCGTTCTCTGCGCGATCATGGTGCCCGAGAGCGTTATTACCATGATGAGGTGGGGATAAATAGCAGGCTTGATGCCTTCCAGGCGGCGATACTGCTGGCAAAATTACCTCACTTGGAAGCCTGGAACAATAAGAGAAAAGAGATTGCGGGAAAATACCGGGAAGCTCTGGCAGATTTGCCACTGGAATTGCCGTACGAAGAGCGCGGCAATGATCATATTTACCATCAGTTCGTAGTACGCACAGAGAAACGCGACGAATTGAAAGCGTATCTGGATAAAGAGGGGATTTATACCGCTATCTTCTACCCTGTGCCCCTGCACCTACAGAAATGCTTCGCCTTTTTAGGATACAAACAGGGAGATTTTCCCGTTGCTGAAAAGGCGGCCCAGGAAGTACTGGCGCTGCCGATCTATCCGGAGCTGGGAGAGGATAAGCTGGGAATGGTGGTAGAGGCGGTGCGGGGATTTTTTTAGATAATCGCTGGTTATTTTGAGTATCACTCTTAAAATCAACTATTCTTATAATTGATTCATCTACGCCTTAAAGGTGTCGGTATGAAGAAATTGACAGTAATCTTAATGGGGGTTCTGCTTCTTCTGGGCTGTCAGGAGAAGAAGGAAGCAGATCCCTTAGAGGGGATTGCTAAAGTAGATTTACCTCAGATCAAAGAGAGGGGATGGCTGATTGCAGCGACGGGATACGGAGCAACCAGCTATTTCATTTACAAGGGCCAGCCGATGGGGTACGAATACGAGTTGCTGGAACTGCTGGCTGACCATCTGGACCTGAAAGTCAAGTTGAAAATTATCAAAGATCTCGATAATATCTATGATTCCTTGAATTCAGGGGAAGCTGATATAATAGCCCTCGGTCTGACTGTCACCAAAGAGAGAGCGGAAAAGATCGCCTTCACCAAACATCATAACACTATCCGTCAGGTGTTAGTGCAGCGCAAACCCAAAACCTGGCGGTTGATGAAGCTGCACGAAATTGACAGACTGTTGATCCGTGATCCGATTAAGTTGATCGGACAGAAAGTGCACGTATGGAGTGGCTCGTCTTACTATGCTCGACTGGTTAATCTCTCAGATGAAATCGGAGGAGATATTGATATTGTGGCTGTACCCGGCAACTTTTCCACTGAGGAATTAATTGGGCAGGTAGCCAGAGGTGAGATTGAATATACGGTCGCTGATGAGAATATTGCCAGGATTAATTCAGCGTATTATTCCAACATAGACGTAAAAACGCCGATAAGCTTTTCACAACGGATTGCCTGGGCTGTACGAAAAACATCTCCCGAGTTGTTGCAGGCCGTAAACGCCTGGGTGGATGAGATGAAAAGTAGCAGCGACTATTATGCTATATACCACAAATACTATAAAGATCGTAGCGCTTTCCGGGAGCGTGCCAGAAGCCCTTATTTCGCTTTCAGGGGAGGCGGTATATCAGAATATGATAGTCTCATCAGGGTAAATGCTGCTGAGATCGATTGGGACTGGAGGCTGCTGGCTTCCCTGATTTATCAGGAATCGAGCTTCGATCCGGGAACGCGCTCCTGGGCTGGAGCAGTGGGGTTGATGCAGCTGATTCCGGAAACGGGCGAACAGTTCGGCAGTTACGATCTTTACGATCCGGTTGAAAACCTCAGAGCCGGTACCAGGTACTTGAGCTGGTTGGAGGGTATGTGGGAGGGCATCCCCGATCCTGAAGAACGGTTGAAGTTCGTGTTGGCTTCCTACAACGCTGGTCAGGGACATATATTGGACGCGCGGCGATTAGCCGTAAAATACGGAAAGGATCCCCAGGTTTGGGATGATAATGTGGCCTATTATCTGTTGAAAAAGTCCTGCCGGGAGTATTTTAACGATGACGTTGTGGAACACGGTTATTGCCGCGGTGAGGAGCCATTTAAATACGTTTCTGAAGTGCTAGATCGCTATGGACATTACAAGAGTCATGTGAATTAGCGAATTGCGGTAAGATATTTAAAAAAAGCCTTAATGTGATTAGAAATGTGGTAATGCTGGATTGCTTTAGCATACCAGGCCACATTTTCCATTTAACAAAATTGAACTTGAGAAAGAGATAGAGGAATAGATGGCTAACCGCCGTGTACTAATTATCGGCTTAGATTGTTTTACACCACAGTTTGTCTTCGATCAGTACAGAGATCAACTGCCCAACATAAAGAGCCTGATTGACAGAGGAACATACGGGTTGCTGGAAAGCACTATACCCGCCATCACGGTCCCAGCCTGGCAGTCCATGATGACTTCCAAGGACCCCGGTAAGTTGGGATTCTACGGTTTCCGAAACCGAGCGAATTACTCATATGATGAAATGTTCTTCGCCAATGCGTTGGCTGTAAAAGAGCCCACGGTTTGGGATTTGTTATCCAAAGCCGGATTACAGTCAGTTGTAATCGGTGTCCCGCAAACGTATCCGCCCAAACCGTTAAATGGGAATTTGATAGGCTGTTTCCTGACCCCCGATACAGACAGTGTATTCACCTATCCAGAGGAGCTGAAGAAGGAGATATGGGATAATGTCGGTGAATATATAATCGACGTGAAGGAATTCCGCACCGAGGATAAAATCAAGTTGATCCGCCAGATCTACCAGATGACGTCAAAACGCTTCGCCACGGTGCGTTATATGATGGACAACAAGCCCTGGGATTTCTTCATGTTCGTAGAGATGGGGCCGGATCGATTGCATCACGGCATGTGGAAATTCGCCGATCCGGAGCACCCACAGCACGAACCGGGGAATCGCTTCCAGAATTCGATCCTGAATTACTACAAATACCTGGACGAAGAGATCGGGAGCATCCTGGAAAAGGTCGGCGATGAAACGATGGTATTATTAGTTTCAGACCATGGCGCCAAGAAGATGGATGGAGGAATCTGCTTCAACGATTGGCTCATCGAACAGGGATGGTTGACCGTAAAAGAGATGCCCAAAACTCCGGCTCAGTTAAAAAACGATAATATCGATTGGTCCAAGACGAAAATCTGGGGGTCCGGCGGTTATTATGGGCGATTATTCCTGAACGTCAAAGGGAGAGAGCCGGAAGGGCAGATAGATCCTGATGACTACCATAAATTCCGTGACGAGGTCATAGAAAAAATTGAAGCAATTACCGACCCTGATGGGAATAACATAGGATCGAAGGCTTTCAAACCGGAGGAGATTTACACTACGGTCAACGGCATCGCTCCGGATTTGATCGTCTATTTCGGTGACTTGAACTGGCGCTCTCTGGGCTCCATCGGCAATCCCGAAATGTGGTCATTTGAAAACGATACCGGCCCGGATGATGCCAACCACGCTCAGCATGGGCTATTCATTATGTACAATCCCAAAAACCCCGGTAATGGCAGGAGGTACGAAGGTGCGCATGTCATGGACATCGCTCCCACGACGCTTGAGGCCTTGAACCAGCCGATTCCTGGCGACTTTGAAGGAAAGATCATAAAATAGACTAAAGAAATAAAAACAGGATAAAATATCTCGGTTTGCGGGGGTAAAGCGAGATTAGAAGCTTTTGAAAGAGGGGGAACTTAAATGACTGATAAGAAGACTGAAAAGGGATTCACCGTATGGGTTACCGGTCTCTCCGGAGCCGGAAAAACCACGGTATCACAGATCGTGGCAGATAAGCTTCGGCAGCGCGGGAAAAAAGTAGAGGTCTTGGACGGCGACGTCGTTCGCACCAACTTATCCAAGGGATTGGGATTCTCTAAAGTTGATCGTGACATCAACATTCGCCGCATCGGTTTTGTCTGCCATTTACTATCGCGCAATGGAATTGTAGCTATCGGCGCTGCTATCAGCCCTTACAAAGCGATCAGAGGTGAGAATCGCACTCTGATCGGTGATTTTATCGAGGTGTACGCCCGCTGTGCCATGGATACACTTGTCGAGCGAGACGCGAAAGGGCTTTACAAAAAAGCGCTCGCTGGTGAGATCAAGAATTTTACCGGAATTGACGATCCCTACGAAGAGCCGGACAATCCCGAGGTAGTCTTCGATTCCGACAAGGAAGCACCTGAAGAGTCCGCTGCTAAGGTGATCGCAAAGATTGAAGAACTGGGTTACCTCGATACTGAGAAGACCATCTCCGGGTATACTAA
>CBDUWK010000048.1:0-10096 GCA_965370905.1 uncultured bacterium
GATGAAGCACCGGATATCTGTACATAGAGTCCGGATCCATCTTCTGCTTCATTCCGATCTACTGTGCAATGATCGATTGAACTGAAAACCGCATAAATTCCCCCCCCTCTTTTATATATTCCCTCACTGATCACATTCTCAGTCACTTCAGTATATATTAGATCTGCATTTGAACACCATATACCTGCCCCGAAAACGTGAGTTCCGCCTTCAAGTGTGTTGCCTCGTACAATTGAGTTTTCTATAGTGCCCCCGCCCCCGGTATAATGTATTCCACCTCCCGTTCCCATGACCGTTTCGGATATTACACTATTGTTAAGAACGTTGCCATTTCTAAAGACCAGCAAACCATTGCAGTACAATCCTCCGCCCCTGCCGTAATTCATCGCATGAAGCAAGTTATCTTCAAGGGTGGTATTCTCTATCTCTGCGTAGCATATGTTTAGGTAGATACCCCCACCATAGCTGTTTGTCTCGCTCTCTGTTTCGTTATTAACCACGCGGCAGTTATCCATCTTTAATAACACAATATCACCATAGATGCCTCCTCCACTAATGGCAGATCCGTGCTGGAAAGTGAGATTTTCTAATAATACCGTATCGCTACAGCAATGCTCCATGCGCAGAACGCTGGCCGCGTACCCGCCATCGATTATTACCTCCTCAGGATCAGCAGTTCCCACCAGTGCTACTGATTTATCTACCATCTGTAGATTTTCAGAATATATCCCCGGTGCGATTAAGATAGTGTCCCCCTGATAGGATGCGTAATCTATGGCCTCCTGAATTGTACCGAAATTCTCCGGAACGTGGATGTTAATATTGACTGTTGTCAGTTCAAACACCCACTTCTGACTGTCACTTCCCACCGAATTAAATACTATGGCCTTGACCGAATCTAAACCCGCATCCAGGAAATCGATGACGGCCGCGCTGTCATTTGAAACTACCGAATCCCTGTAAACCCACATGTAGGTCAAACCTGTATTTGCAGGATCGATTGCACTTATCCAGAAACTGCTGCTGGTATGTTCTGGAGCCGAGATAAAGGTTTCCGGCTCATAATTCACAATAACCGGCCTATCACTCTGATCAGTGTAATAGGCGCCCATGTCTGCTCTGGTGCTGTCAGGATCGAACGGCGAGTTTGGATCACCGGTATTGATACATGGAGACATGCTCATAAGGTTATAAGTTTCATCCAGTACCGGATCGGCGTATATTTCCCCGATGGACAAAGGTGGTATCTCCGGGCTTTCACCGAACCCCCAATAACAGTTATAGGTATGAATCAAATTCCCGGGAACGGTTACAGCTTCGCCGATTCCCATGATTATGTTGTTCTTAAGCGTGCCATAGCAATTAGCCACACTGTAATGCGGTAGAGGTTGCGGATTGTTGCCATCTACATGAATTGTATTATTGACTATATTCCCCTCACAGGAATTAAGGCCATAAGACCACACTTCACTGATGATCGCCAACAAGTTCCGGTGGATGAATCCCTGGCAGTTCCCAATACCATTCATGCTTGAGTTGGGATTCTCTGTCTCACCGGAAGAAATATACAGTTCATTGTATCCGATTTCGCCGGAAAAATACTGAATGCCGTTAAACTCCAGTTCCGGTTCAGTGAAAACAGAGGTGGCGTCAACACTAAGGATAATTGTATTTTCGGAAATTTGCCCGGTCCCACCGTATATCACGACGATACTCCCGGTGTCAAATTCATCGTCAATTTGGATAGTCCCTATAAGTTCATTGCCTGTTATTTCCATTTCTCCACCGGATTCCATTTTGATCAGTGTCCCAGTACTCGATACAGAACCGGCTTCAACAATCAGCTCAATATTGCTGTCATAAATATGTAAAGTCCCATCTGAAGTATTAAAAAAGAAAGAGCCGTCATACCAATCGTCTTTGTAATAGGTGAAATCGCATTGACTGATTTCAACCGCAGTATTGATCGCACTAATCAGCCCTGTGCAATCGCTCCAGTAAGTAGTGCTTAGAATCTCAGCTTCCCCTCCGGTGCAATTGATAAAATACGATTCATCCGCTAAGGAATTGATGTTAAAGGAGCAACTGTTCACTGTGAAATAGGACTGCAACAGGTTGATAGTGGCACTGTTTTCAAGTGTGAATTCGCAATTTGAAAGAATCATTTGACCATATTCTGCATTGACCTCATCCAGCCCCGCACTAAACCTGACATACTCCCAGTATGCACTGCCACTACTTATTTGAAATCTGCCTCCTTCTATACCGGAAACCTCGATCTCGTTATTCTCCCCTCCTTGAAAAAAACACCAACCGTAAACGGAAAACTCCCAATCGCCCGTTAGTTCAATTGCTACACCTGCTTCACAAATGAGCGTATCTGATTCCAGGATGTAACAATCACCGTCGATGAGGTACGGACTACCAGCCAGATCCCATATTCCGGATACTTCCCCCGATATGTGTGTTTCCGCCTGCAGCTTTATGGTAAATAGAAATGAGAAAATTAGCGAGATTGAGGTGAGTCTGCCCATCGATCTTCCTTGTATAAAGAGAACCGGCTCCAGCAGAGAGCCGGTTCTCTAACTTTTAGAATTACTATTTTTTAGTCTTATTTTAGAAGTATTACTTTCTCAACCGAGTGTGCACCACCTGCTAAAAGATCCACCAGATATACACCTGTGGGCAGATTGGAAGCATCCCATATTACTTCCTGTTGTCCCGCCTGTCGATAACCATCCACCAATGAGGCTATCTCCTGACCTCTTGTGTTATATATTTTAAGCTGCACTTGGCCATTTGCGGGTAGGTTATAACGTACCGTCGTCACCGGATTGAATGGATTGGGTATTGCACTGATACTGATCTCTGCTGGCATAACTGCTTGAGGTTGTTCTATGACTTCGTCTTGCCATCCCGTGCAACTCCACTCTCCAATGATTGAAAGTCCGTCATCAGATCCACTCTTGTACATGTAGAAATAGTCCAGGTAGTATACCTGCAGACTTGAAAGGTTCCCCACATGCCCGTAGTAGTAGTAATAACCCGAAGCAGCTCGCCCGGGGATACTTTGACCCAGAGAACGGGTGATATTTCCGTATGGAGATATAGTCACGCCTTCACGCTGTAAAATTGGTCCGATAAAGTAATCTGAAGGTAGTTGCATATCAGTCCAGACATCGAAAGTCAGCGTGGAGCCGGTCTGGTTGGTGATGGAGAAATCGTAGTTGATCGTACCGCCCCCTGCAGGAATCATATAACCGGAATTGATCAGATCCATAATGGGAGCAGGATCGGTAGTTGCCGTTTGTAAATATAGTTTCTGGCGGCAATCGTAAGAACCGACCATTATGTCCATACTGCCGTCTGAATCCCAATCTACTATCGCAGCTCTGGATGTGCTTCCTGCATCGATATCCAGAGTACCTGTTTTCAATGCGACCTTGAGAGCCAACTCCGGTCGTGAATTTGTGCCGTTATTCTGGCAGTAGTACATCTTCCCACTGTAATCACCGCTGATTAAATCCTTAATCCCATCGTCGTTGAGATCGACTACAATGGGACCGGAACGGCTCCCAAAATCCAGTTGAATACCACCGGCTTGAATGGTCTGCTCCACGTTGAAAACGGGATTGGCATTGCTGCCCTCATTGATATAGAGGTAAACATATCCAATGCTGGCGCCTACTAGCAGGTCTTTGTTGCCATCTTCGTTCCAGTCGTTTATCCAGGCTTGGGAATAGCTCCCTATGTCGATGTTAGCTCCACCGACCTGCAGATAACTGTCAAATGTCAGCACTGGATTGCCAACAGTACCGATATTACGATAATAACGTAACTGGCCGTTATACTCCCCGACAATCAGGTCTTTCAATCCATCTTCGTTCCAATCCACGATCCGTGGTGTAGCGCCGATGCATCAACCATAGCTGACTGAAATAGGAGATCCATCCGCCACTATCTCATAATAGGGCGCGAATTCCGGTTCAATGCCTGTGGACACATTCTCAAAGTACCAGATGTTTCCAGTGTAGAACACGCCGACCATTAAATCCTGATCGCCGTCGTCATCCCAGTCCCCGAACTCGGGAGCGGTATATACGTTGCCATCGGAGACATATCCCTCGGTATCAGTCATCAAATATGCATAGTCGAAGTTTGGTGCCTGCGCCCATACCGCTGCAGAGAGCGATAAGCAGACCAAAATCACCAACATTCTGTTCATTTTATATCCTCCGTTATCTAAGTCTGTGATAGTATTATAGCTCGAAGCAATTTTTTCATTACGAATCTGCCATCGCGGCAAAACTCACCGCAACTATCACTCAAGCACACCATATCGACGAATTGAACATCTACCGTCTCCCTTCATAGTCAATCCGAGTTGGCAATTATTGCAATCTGAGATGGCTTCATTTTATGAGAAACGAATAAGTACTGTAATTTATACACTTACCCCTTAGGGGTGATAAAGTATGTCTATTAATTTAAGCATTTTTTTTCCGAAAGTCAAGGATTTTTTGGGTCACAGTAACTATTTTTCATTACCCCTCAAAATCGAACTTCATTTGTGCGGTAAAAGCGAGCCTTCAAGCCCACCTTTACCTTAAGCTGTCCGATTATATGGGTTACTTCGCGCGTGTCCCATATACTGCCGGCAATATGTAGCGCGGGGGCTTGCCCCCGCCCCAATACCCACAGCCTCGCTGTGTCCTCACATATATCTTCTTTGCGTCCCGTAGGGACAGAATGATATTAGCCCGGGAATTCATTTCCGGGCAGGCTGCTACCAGAAACTAAAAAACCGCACCATAAAGTGCGGTTTTTTCTTCGCGGGAACGTGTGAGGATCGAACTCACCGCGGACTTTATTAGAGCCCGCCTGCGGGTTTGAAGCCCGTGGGCAACGCCAGTCACCATCCGCTCCCATGGTGGAAGATGTGTTAAGTTTCCACGTATATTTTACCGGGTTCTCCTTCGAGAACTTCACCTATTAAACTGGCTTCCGATACACCTTCTGCATGCAGCATGGCTAATAGATCACCAGCATCGTCATGTTCAACCGATATGATTAATCCACCCGATGTCTGGGCATCATGAATCAGTATATTTTGCTCCTCTATCAAGCTCCCATTTGCAATGACAATTTCTTTAAGGAATGCTTGGTTGCTCTTGCTGCCGCCCGGAATTGTCTCCCCTTGGGCAAATGCATAAGCTTCCGGGAGTATCGGAATTAGTGAAAAACGCAACTTGGCATGCGTTGTAGAGGCGGACATCATCTCATGAAGGTGTCCCATTAAACCGAAGCCTGTAACGTCCGTACACGCATGCACTCTGAATTTGCTCATCACTTCAGCAGCCTTCTTGTTCAACCTCGTCATAATCTCGCCGATTTTATCGGCAAGTTCGTCGCTTCCCTTTCCCAACTTGATGGCAGTGGAAATAACTCCCATACCCAGAGGCTTGGTTAAAATAAGTCGGTCACCAGGTTTAGCTCCGGCATTGGTTATGATTTTATCGGGATGAATTACACCCGTAACCGACAAACCATATTTAAGCTCCCGGTCTATGCATGTATGCCCTCCGGCTACCACCGCCCCCGCTTCGGTAACTTTATCATGCCCACCGAGCAGAATATTAGTCAGAACCTCTAATGGGAAAGTTCCTTTAGGCCAACCCACTACGTTTAGAACCGTGATAGGTGTCCCACCCATAGCATACACGTCAGATAGCGAATTAGCCGCTGCCACTTGACCGTACGTGTAAGGATCATCCACAACTGGTGTGAAAAAATCGACTGTCTGAATAATCGCCAAATCATCCGAAATCTTATACACGCCCGCATCGTCAGCAGTATTCGTTCCCACTAACAGTCGGGGATCAGATATTTCAGGGAGTTGCTTGAGAACTTCGCCCAGCTCCGCCGGGCCTAACTTCGAAGCTCAACCTGCACAGGAAACCGTGGCTGTCAGCCGCACGATCTCTTCATTCGTCATATTCATTCGTGTGAAATCTTAGATTAGTAGTTGAAATATATAATATACAAACAAATTCTGCTTTTTGCAAGTAAATCCATTCAATCTGTTGCAATTGAAACAACTTATATTAGCAGAATCTGTGCCCTTAGTTCGTAGCGGGCATTTTGGGGGAGGTTCGAAATTTGGGAATATTTTGCACGGTGGTTATAACATCTTCTCGTAGAAAATAATGTCTATCCCCCAGAACTGTTCGCGCATGTGGCCGCATTTCTCATAACCTAACTTCTCATAGAGTCGGTGCGATGTATCCAGAGCAGGTGCAGTATCGAACCATAGTTTTCTAACGCCCAGCTCCAGTGCATACTTTTCAGCTTGGTGCATCAATGCTTCCCCAAAACCTCGCCTGCGGTAATCCGGGTGTGTCGCCAGATGAACTAAATGAAGCGTCCCATGCAGTTTCTCACAACCGAGAGCTGCCACAACCTGGTAATCTTTTTCAATCAAAAAGTACGTATGGCGACTGATCCAGGACTGGATAGATCGTTTATTCGCCCGTCTCGCTTTGAATAATTTTTCACCAAGACCTTCCACCACTTGATACCAGACTATATCGTACAATATAGTAAGCTCAAGAGCGTCGTCAAACTCGGCTTTGCGTAAATACTTTTCAATATTGCTTCTCAAGGCAGAAAATCCTCTATTTTGTTGAAGTTGCTTCTACTCATTTATTAATCGCAATTGAAAAATGTGAAATAGTGGGACCAAAGTCAACAGAAATAACTCTAATAAACGATCTGCTATTAATGCCTCCAGAATTTTACCCCCCGGATCCATTGCCAGATATCTTCAACAACCCGCTGGATGCGTATGAATCGTTTGCGTGTGGCAAACTCATAGGTAGTTCTTCCTTCGGATGAAATCGGTTGGTTGATTGGAGCAGTAAGAATTTCCACCTTCTGTCTGGCTAATATCTGACTCGAATATACACCTCGATACCCCGTCATCAAAAATGCCACCACACAGACTGTGGCGCCATACGGTCCAAAACTTGGTCCGAATAACTCCAATCCTAACACCGAAGCTGCAATCGGAGTGTTTGCGCAGCCAGCGACAAGTGCTACCATACCTAATGCCGCAAAAACGGACGGATCAGCCCCTATGATTTGCCCCCAAAGCGATCCTGCCGAAGCTCCGACGATGAATATCGGTGTTATTACACCGCCGCTGCCCCCGCAACCCAATGTAGTCCCTGTAGCAATGGATTTAAATATCCAGAACCACCAGGGACTGGGTTCACCACTCAAAGCTTTTTCAAGTGAATCTACCCCCAACCCTAAACCGCTATTAGCCCCCAGCAGCCCGAATGCCAGTAGAAATAATCCTCCAATCACAGGCTTCATGTAAGGGTGATGGTCGAAAACGCTGAAAAGCCTGTGTCCCACCCTTAGTGCTTCTATAAACAGAATACAAACCAATCCAAAAACCACGCCTGAAAGGATTACTTGCAGATATAATGCCTCACTGAAAACAGGCGACCAATCGATCGAATGCCAGAAATAACTGGCGCCCAACCAGCTCGAGACTTGGTATGCGGTAATGCCGGCGATAAACGATGGTAAAAGTACCTCATAAAGAATCTGTCCTAAGAAGAGCACTTCCACTCCGAACAAAGCACCCGCGACAGGGGTGCCGAAAACCGCTGCGAAACCGGCCGAAATTCCACAGATAACCAGCTTTTTGCGATCCTGCTTGGATAACCTGAATATGTCCGAGAACAGCGAAGCCAGAGTAGCTCCTATCTGTGCTGCCGGTCCTTCCTTACCCGCAGATCCGCCTGTTGCTATCGTAACCACCGTGGCGATGAGCTTTACCGGAGCATCCAATGGATAGGTACGTCCATCCCTTTTGTGAACTGCTTCAATTACCTTCTCAGTACCATGTCCAGCTGCTTGTGGTGCTAATAATCTGATAAACCATGCGGAAAATAGCAATCCGACCGGAAGTGCAATGTAATAATAGGGGAAACGCTGCATGAAATGGATGGAAGCGTGCAGCGCCAGGATAAAAACCGCGGTGGATCCACCGACCATTGCGCCCACAATAGTCGCCAGTATAGTCCAACGGATAATGTTCAGAAAGAGGGCTGACGATTCTAATAACTGCCGTCGGAAACGGCGAGCCAAACGCTCCAGAATGGTCATGGTCTTAACGCCTCCAATACCTTGAGAGCTCTGCGGAGGTCTCTTTCAGGAGCGGCAAAAGAGATGCGAAAATGGCTGTTTTTTTGTGAAAAAGCATCACCTGGAATAACAAAAAGTTCTCTTTCTATGCACTTCTCTACAAAACTTTCCGAAGTTTCACCAACAGGTACTGGAGTAAAAATGTAAAACGCGCCTTCCGGTTTTATCGGGTTGAAGCCCAAATTATTTAAACCATCAAATATCAAATCGCGTCGATTCTCCAAACTCGCTATCTGTGCTGACATATCACAGGAGAAAGCGTCTAAGGTGGCGTACTGAGCTACCGAATTCGCACAGGTGAAGCTGTATTGCTGCATGATCGTCATCTGGCGAATCAACCAGGCTGGACCCGCAGCATAACCCAACCGCCATCCTGTCATGCCAAAGGTTTTGGAAAACCCCCCTAATATTAACGTAGGCACGTCTCTGGTAGAGATGGATTCATGAGCTTTGTAGTCATATACGAAACGATCGTAAATTTCATCCGAAATTACCATTACATTATGTCGGCGGACTATTTCCGCAATCTGATCCAAACTATCCGCCGGAATACACACGCCTGTTGGATTATTGGGGCTGTTCAACATGAGGAACTTAGTGCGCTCGGTAAGAGCTTGCTCCAGTAGTTCGGGCTTCAATTTGAAATCAGGATATGTATCCAGAAGTACGGGTGTGCCACCTGCCAGTTTAACCATGTATTTATACATGACGAAATATGGATCCGGTATAAGTACTTCATCTCCGGGATTCACCATCGCCAGAGTTGATAATACCAGCCCCCCCGATACGCCAGCCGTCACCATAACTTCTTCAAATGGTATTTCCCTTCCCTTTAAGTGCTCTCCGATTGCCTCTCGTAGGGGGGGGATACCCTGTGTCGGTGTGTATTTATTAAATCCATCTTGAATAGCCTGATGGGCAGCCTCCTTTATTGGATCAGGTACGTCAAAATCCGGTTCTCCCATAGTGAGGTTAATCGGATTTTCTGCCAGAGGCACTCTATCGAAGATTTTTCGTATGCCCGAAGGTTCGATCCCTTTAACGCGCTGTGCTAATAAGGTTTCGTCCATAGTGATAAATTTATTCCAGATTTCGTCTTAAGATATGTATAAACTACAGGCAAATCAAGAATATTCGGAAATTTTGCCGACGATCGAGGTT
Organism: uncultured bacterium; assembly: GCA_965370905.1. Classification (GTDB taxonomy): domain Bacteria; phylum Electryoneota; class B3-LCP; order B3-LCP; family B3-LCP; genus JALGVT01. The sequence goes on from CBDUWK010000048.1 coordinate 9,379, forward strand.
GTCGTGTTTCGTAGGTAGTTCCCTTAGATATTACAACCTTAAATCCATAAAATCAATACTTTGCAATAAAATTAACATGACTTTTTTCATTAAAGCACCAACAAAATCTTAAAAAAATCGTTACACTATATACTACTTGCGAATTAGTCGCAAAATCAACCTGATATGAAAACAAATCTAACCTAAACTTAGGAGAGGAAAATAACATGAAGAACAGCATCTTTTTAACACTTACTGTGATTTGCGCAGTAGCCGTTTTTACCGTAGGTTCCAATGCCGGCGGTTTCGAGCATGGAATAGTGATCAATGTCGATGGAATCGACTACTACATGGCCGGTCCACCTGAAGGCCCTAACGGAGAGTCTGACATTCCGGGACACTACTGGAACCAGGCCGGTCCTATGCAATTGGTGGGGAAACATTATAACACCGGTCCTTTCGGGGCCCCTAGTTGGTGGGCTACTGAGGAGGCGGATGGTGCCTTACTGTATATGGTACACGCCATAATCGACGAATGGAGTGCAGAGAATGCAGACTTCTATTCCAGTCAGGGGTATATCCACTATCATGAATTGGCAACCGTGGCTGAAGGAACTCTACATCCTTCCAAGGTTGTCTGGTTACGACACACCGGGGTGAGTTCGTTTTATCTTGACGGTGGTCCACATCCGGAGTTGGCGCACCAGGTTACACCTGGTATCGATTGGGATTTCGTTCC
>CBDUWK010000049.1:0-10037 GCA_965370905.1 uncultured bacterium
ATAGCCCAGATATCGCCTTTTTCTATGTTAATAAGGGTTTCATCACGACCCTCTTTAGTCTCTTCATATAGTTTTACGACGTCTATGGTAGTAAGGGGCGCCATGCGGATGACATTCAGTTCCTTCAAAGTGAGTTCGGCTCGAGAATCCCGCAGGGTTTTCATTTTATCCCCGCTGATCACTTCGTTTCCCTCATATGCAGCCATCCATTCTTCGGATAACAGGGGCAGCTTGCGTGCGCGCCCCTCTAACAATGTGATTTTACCACGTTGTTTCGATTCATTATCTTTAATATTCGGCGCGACATTTTCAACTTCTTGGTCGGTATATTGAGAACCGATAACGACACCAGCCAGTAATACACATAGCGCTAACGCAAGTGGTTTCAGTATATTTTGCACTGTCATATCCTCAGAGGTTCCATTTCTAAGTTCTTAAACCACCTCATTTCCATTTTTCTCCCGCTGTCGGTGCTATTATCGTGGTGAAACTTAATTAGAAAGCGAGATTTTGTTTAAACCTCCCTGCGGCTCACCAGTTAAAAGAAAAGCCGCCCAGTACGATGGATGGGTGTTTATTCTGTCACGTATGTGTTTTTGGGCGTGCCGTAAAGCTTCAGCAGGAGTCTGACCTGATTTCAATTCCCGATAGAATTTTTTAGAGAGAATCGCGGTGGCGAGATCATCCACTTTCCAGAGTGAAGAGATCACACGCGGGCTGCCTGCATAGATGAAACCCCGATTGAAGCCGACAATTTCATCTCCGCCAGCGATACCACCCAATCCGCTTTCACATGCCGAAAGCATCACCAGAGCACATCGATCAAGATGCAGGTCGAATATTTCTGGCAGGTTCAGGCGTCCATCGAATCCATCACCTGGAGCCAGAAAAAGACTGGAGAACATTGGATTTTTAGCATAGTACTCTCCGTGACAGGCTAAATGAACCAGGTTTGCCTGGGGAGCATGAGAAGTCAGGGTGGATTCTCGGGCATCTACTCCCAAAAACAGAGCGGTATTTTTAAAAGTGTAACCGATCGTTCCGACCTCTTTTTCACCGAAGAAGAGATTTTCATGAGGTAAGTCGGTATCGGGATTACCCAGGGCGTAGATCTGACCGTCATCAAGCATTTGACGCTTTGCAGATAGTTTTCTGCAAAATGCGAATATATTCGCCGAGGGTGCGTAACTGAGGGGAAACCTATCAATAAAGTAAGCGCTATGCGAATCAACAAGCAGTGCGAAGGGGAGATAATGGAGCGGTCCTGCAGGGACTATAATCAGGCTTGACGTGCCGTTAAGATATTGGTCAATTGGTGATATTAGTATATTATAAAGTCGGCGGCATTCGTCATCTACGACAAGTTTCTTTTCAAGTCTTTCTCGCAGCACTGAAACCATACTATTGATGGATTCAAGGCTAATCGGTATTACTTCGGCGTGGATTCGATCCGCCTCCAGGATGAAAATAGCTAATTTATCATCCAGGAAGTAGTACTCTACAAGCGCCTCATCATCAGCGATAATGGTTTGAATTTCGCGAGGCGGCGCAGGAGATACTGTCATAATGTCTTTGAAACCAGGACGATTGGCATCAATAAACTCGATTAATCTGGTGTAGACGATTTCCAGTGAATCCCGTTTGGCTTCACTCATCAAAAGCGATATATCCTCTTCGGGTGTTCTTGCGTCACCTTTGAATTTTAGCCAATCGACTTCTTTTCGGAATTTCGATAAGCTTGCCGTTAAGCCAGCTTCTTCCGCCACGATATCTTCATCCAATCCGGCACGACGGTTAATCCCGCGGCGTTGGACGAGGTCTAAAAATGAACGTGACCTCGATCTTTCGGCTAAATTTAAAGCCTGGTGGATATCGCCACGCTCCAAATTCAAGGAGATGGCCAACTGGTAGACTTTGGATTTATCTTCCATAAAGTCCAACTGGAGAGCTTCAGCGGTCAGGGCAGTGCGCGTATTCTCGATAAGAGACATAGCTGATTCCAAAGCTGCTAAAGCGTCATCATCCTTCCCCTCGAATATGTAGGCCTTTGCCAGTGCCAGGTCTATACGCCAAGTCAACTCATGCATATTTCGCGAATCGGCTATTTCCCTCGCAGTTTTTAGGTGCACGATGGCTTCCTGATGATTGCCCCTATTTATATACGCCATACCCAGCCCTAAATTAGCACGCGCCCCAATCCTGTGATCAGATAGCAAAGGTGAGAGATTTAATGCCCTGAAGAACGCTGCAAAAGAAGAATCAATTTGTTCTGAGTAATGAAAAGCGCTGCCGAGGTTCAGATGAGCATATGCCTGTCCGCGCAGAGATTTAGATTCGGTATCTATCTCCAGAGAATGACGAAATCTGCGGATCGCTTTTTCTGCCTGTCCATCAGATAATTCGATCAGGCCCAGGTTCTTCTCTATCTGCGAGCGGCTTTTCAAATCGCCCTCTCGTATCGATCCGGCCAGGGCACTTTTCGCCTTTTCCAGGGCTCGTTCAGGATCGCCGAGACTCATGTAGACCAGGGCTTCCGAGTTTTCAGAGAGATAAACATAGCGATTCAATTCCAATTCTGCAAATTGCTGGCGAGCAGTGCGGGAACTCTCCAGACTTTCCTGATACCTTCCTTGTTTCCAATATATTCCAGCGACATACTGGTTTGAAAGCGCGGTTACAGATGAGAGCGTGTCCCCACATGTGCTTAAAGTTTTTAATTGCATTTTCAGGGCTGAATCGTATTCACTTGACCCCTCATACGCGAGACCCAAGTGCTGATAGAGTTCCGCAGGAATGAAGAAGTCTTCTTTGAATATATCGCGATGTTCCTGAATGAAATTGAGTAATTCTTCCAATACCTGGGATGCTCGCGTAAAATTTTCCTGACCGATAAAGAGACGACTCAAGTATATCTCTGATAACAGGTATGATTCATATTCGGCCCAGTCGAGATAAATTTCTCCTGCATTCTCAATAGCTTCAATTGCACCCTGATAATTTTCGTCCAGTTCAAAGATGGATGCGAGGGTGCGGTAATCGGCAGCAGCTTTTAGTTCATCACCGCGCTGCAGCGCAAGCTGGCGCGCCTGTTCGAGAGAATTAATAGCGAGTTCTGAATCACCTGAATTACGGTAATAGACTGAGAGATTTCTTAAACCTGTTTCCTCTGCAATTACGTCGCGGTCATTTCGGGCGATGGTTATAAGTGCAATCTGCGAATTTACAGCCTCCTCCCATTTCTTAACTTGGCGTGCTGCCTGGATTCGTAAGTTATGGAGGTTCTTAATTGCAGCAGAATCACCGGTCTCCGATGCCTGCGACAGCGCTATGTCATAATATCTCAGAGCCCATTCACCATCTCGGTTTTGAAGGTTGTAATTCCCCTTCATAACCGTGGATATGAAGTTACTTCGGGCATATTGCTGACGCTGTTGTTTATTCATACCGCCGCTTCCATAATACTTGAAGTCATCTAAATAATTGACAATCAACCCATTATGGCGCAACTCTGTGAGAGCGTGGTAATATGCTTCACCCGGTGACAATAACTCTTTTGCATCCTGGAAATTCTGTAAAAAAGTAATCATACTACTTGCAGGCAGATCCTCCGGAATGAAGATGACGCTTGAGAAACCTGTGTAGAAAGCCGTTCTAACGAGTAGAGATTCATTGGGCAGGTCACCTATCACAATAAGCGCGTCAGCCGAAGTATTCAATTTAAAAAGGTCCGTAGCCTGGTGGGATTTATCACCAAACATGAATATGATCCTGTCCAGCGGATTGGGAACAATTCCAGGTTGCGGTTTTATGAGGATTGTGCCCGCCTCATCGAAAATACTTTCCAGAGATACATCATCTCCAACCGACGCATTAATGAATCCGCTAATTTCAATTTCAGGGACAAAGCTGAAATTTTCACCATGGCCTAATGAATGCTTACTCTGCAGAAAAACCAAACTCTGAATATCCGGCAGGAGGTAGATAGAGGGGTAGTTATAATCGAACAAAGACAGATTATCAAAGAAAGGACGTTTTGACAACTCCTGCGGCAGTATGAGATAGAGGCGTTCCACAGATGGCGCCAGATGCTGGATGGTTTCGAAAAGCTCTCCAATATTTTGTACCGAGTCAGGATCCAGATCAGAAACAAGTATATCGAAAGTATCGGGACTAACAGCCATCAGGTGAATTTTGCCCGATAGAATGATTATCTGAAGAATCATATCCCCGGCAGTTAGCACGTTCTGGATTGAATCCTGCGAAAAGGTTGGCAGGGAGAACAGAGAGGCAAATTCGGGATCCTCAAGGGTTACGTTATTCAGAATTTCAAGATAGTCACTTTCAGTGTCGAGCAAGTTTTGTGCTACTTCTCCTATGGAAATTGAATCAGGTTCGGCGGATGCCAGAAGGGATGCCTTTTGTTTGCGGATTTGGTTCAATTCCCGGCGGAGATAGGGAATGACACCTCCGCCATCTCCCCAGAGGAATTTCCTGCGTTCGAATTTCACGGGAAATACCATGGCATTGATTGCCTGTGTGAGAGGGAGATTTGAGAGTTTTTGGATAAGATTGAAACTTAAATCTTTATCACCGATATTCAGGGAATTTGTAAGATCAAGCTCGAACATAAGTTGCGCTTCTAATACAGAACGAGGAACGGTTCCATGCATTTCTTCAGAAGATGGGAGATTTGACCAGGTATCGATGGCAAGATCGAACCATTCCTCCGCCAGATGGTGATGAATAATGTTGGAGGCATTATTATTACCACCATAAGAATGAGCTTGCATAGCTGCTTGTCCCAGACGCCATTGCGCTCGCCATAGCAAATCATCACTGCCGCTATTCTCAGCAAGGCTGTATGCGAGAAGCAATTCATCAACACTTTTCTCATAGGCATGTAAAGAACCAAAGTAATCGGAAAGATTGAGGCGGATATTGAATTCCAGGGCAGTCAAGCCCGCTTTACGTGCTTTCTCGATACTTGATTGGAAAGCCCATATGGTTCTCGCTTCGAGTTCGTATTTGTATAACAATTCGGATACATTTGACGGCGTCAGCATGTCAGCGGTTTGAAAACAGAGTTTTCCATACAGTTCCAACAACCTCACCTTCTGCACAGTGAAAGCTTTCCCACCTTTATTTAATTGCTCGATCTCGGCTTCGATTAAGCTGAGGAATTCTTTGGTGCTGCTATAGGATTTTTTAGATAACAGTAGAAGGTGATTAATCAAGCTCCAATCTGGGGCTTCTTCGAGATCTTCCCAGTGATCATCAGTCTGGTAGAATTCGCTCCGAATTGCCTTCGTGAAATCCTTATCATTAACTTTCCCTTTAAGCTTAGTTAGTGCATCGATTATCTTATTCAACTCACTTTCAGATAGCCCTATTCTATGCTTTTGATACCAATTCAATTCTTTTAAGAGAACATCACCTGTAGTTTCGAAGGTATGGTTTGACGAAAGTTTTAAAGAGGCGAGATTTATCAATGCGGCCAGGTAACCGGTTTTTAGCGAGTTTTCTTTACAGAGGGTTAAGGAACGCCAGAAACAGCGTTCAGCTAGGGAAGGTTCAGAATCAGCCCATCTATAATAACCGATCGTATTCCACAGGATAGCCTCTCTTTCCGCCTCGCCCTGGCCTACAGTAATAGCTAACCTGGCGGAAGCTTCTTCCAAGGCACTTTTAACGTCCTTACGACGTTCGAATACATCCTGGGAAATAGAATGGTTCAACAATACCTCATCCCGCGGTGAAAATCCGAATGCAGAGGAAGGAGAGCCTGTGCCGAGGTAACCAAAGTTCCATATGGGTATGGGGATACCCAAGATTTCGAGCGTTAAGGGATTATATTAAACCGGTGGCGGGATCTCCTCGATTTTTGGGAGTGCCTGGAGGGCTTTGGATGCGAGGCGTGCCGCTTCATCATCGTCGCCCTGATTAAGGGCGTTGAAAGCCATGTTTTCCCACCACTTGGTAGGTGAAACCTCTAAACCTTCACGGTCGGCAAGGTTCAACGCTTGACGATAGAATGAATTGGATTCTTCCTGGTCGCCGATAACCTGGTGCAATTCGGCCAGACGCAAAATTATGCGGAGCTCGTTCTCATGTTGTTTAATGTTGTGGTAAATGCTTAAAGCTCGCGTATAATTATCAAGTGCGAGCTCATTCTGTCCTACTATAGCAGCAGCCTGTCCTATCTGTTCGCGCACCGTCGCTTCTTGCAGGGGGGAAGCGAAAGTGGAATCATACTTTTGTTTTTCAAGAAAAGCCGAGAGCGCACGCGGATAGCCAAATTCACCCAGCTTGAAGTAGTTATTCGTCAAGTTTAACAACATCATAGCTTCGAGGCGCGGGTGTGTACTTTCATCGTTAACGGCTAACCCAAGTTGAAGGATTTCGATAGCCTTTTCATATCCCTGAAAAGGCGGTAATTCCTTGCTGAAGGTTATCAGCCTCCCAAGATTGTTGAGAATGGTCCCTATTCCTGTGACTGTCCTGAGGAAAAAGCTTATCGGCTCTTTTTTCGTTTGCCTGACTTTTGTTTCAATTAGTTCGTAGTTGAAGCTTTGTGTCAGGTAACCATAAGTCAGATAAGGATCGGCTGTAATAGCGAATTGTATCAGGTGAATAGATTCCTGCAAATCATCAGAATTTTCCTCACCCGAATAAGAGAGGCAAAGACCGAGAGCGTAGTTACGCACTGGATCCTCTGGTCTCTGCTCCAATAGATAACGATACTCACGGGTGGTTTCGGATAATTTATTGAGGGCACGAGCGGTTTCGATTCTACCTCTGTGCAATCTGACATTCTGCGGATCGAGCTCCAGGGCTTTTTCAAAGTTAACTTCAGCGAGTTCCCAATCGCCTTGGCTGCTGAGCGATTCAGCACGTTCCAAGAGCATATTCAGGCGGAGGAAGCGTGCTCGGCGTGAATAGTATCCTCCTTTAATATCTTTAAACGTCTCTTCGACTTCAGTGAGATGAGCCTGGGCTTGAAGATGTTCTCCCAGTAAATTCTCTACTTCCGACATGGAGATAAGAGCTTCGGCTAAAAGTGACCTGATAAATGGAACGGGATGGCGCAGGGCGTACCCTCTGATCCTGGCCCATTCCTGCAGGGCAATTTCAAATTCCTTTTCCGTTGCGAAAATGTCTGCAATGCGTTTCTGTGCAGCAGCAGCCAGTGCGGGTAAACTCTTATACCGCACGATTAAATCCTGCAGATTAGCCAGTGGATCATCACTACTGACCTGGAGTTCAATAACTCGCTCAATCGCTTTTTCAGTAGGTGCAATAAGATCAGGAAATTCCCGAATTTCACGATAATAAGTATTAAGAGCTTCGTCCCTGCTCCCGAGAGTCAAATATATAGCTGCAATTCGAAGCAAAGCCTCAGCAGGATAATCACCGGCATCGTGGTAATTTTCCATTATATTATGGTAGATTTCCAGCGCCTGGTGAACGCTACCTATGTGTTCATAAGTAGCCGCAGTAAGGAAAAGGATTCTCGCAGATAAATCTTTGTATTGAGTGGAGATATTAAAGATGGAATTCAAATTGGCAATAAACGAAGTTGGATTCTGACAAGTGAACTTTCCGTCAGGTAAAAATTGACCTTCGTGCACCAGTAGTTGAAATTCGAGGCGTGCTTCAAGAATTGCAGGTTCCTGTTCGGAGTAGATTCGGGGAATTCGCTTTAAGTAAGAGATCGCCTTTGGCGAATTTCCGGATTGACTGAGAAGTCTGGCAGTTTCAAGCATCGAGTTTGCACCAATCTGACACTGCGATAGAAAGTCAGACCGTACTCTATCAAGTGCCAACAACTTCGCTAAGACCTCCTGCTCGGTCAGTGGTCTCTCAGTTAATTCCGCCTCTGCACCTATGCTATTCGCAAAAGAGAGAGCTAAGGTGGCGGTAGGTGCGAGGGGTACCGGTCCTTCAGCAGGAATTCTCCACAAATCCGGATTGCCATGCCGATCGCTGGTATGATAAATGAACTCATCTCTCGCCCAAAAGGGATGGGAGTCGACAGCATCACCGAGTGAGATCATTCTGGAAGAATATGTCGAATCCGCCAGGTCAAAGCGATAAAGTATCTGGCCGTCATCCGGGGTCAGGCGTCCATCCAAGTTGCTGTCCTGGTTGATGAGAACAGCGCAGAAGGACTCACCATCTGGAGCCCAGGCGGGCATAGAGGCCGGGAATGCTCCGTTATAGACATCGTAAAAAACGGGTTCAGGATTCTTGAAATCTTGAGGATCTATTATACAGATATCTGCACTATTCCCATGGGGCGGAACCTTTACACAGATAATGTGATCGTTTGCAGGCGATAATGTGGGTTGGAGATAACCTTCAGGTGTAATAGTGCGGCTGAGTCTCCGGCTGATATCAAGAAGTTTGATCGATGCTTCACTACCTACATCCTGCTGATAAACTATATATTTCCCATTTTTCGAAAAACTTAGGAAGTTCTGAGGGGCGGGATCGTGGAAGACAGATTTTATATGCAGGGTTTGCGGATCAGCTTTTCTGCCGGATAAGGTCAGGACGTACATGTCGCCATGCGGATCATCCCTCGTAGAGATGAAACAGATCTTTTTCCCATTGGGAGACCAGGCTGGGCTATAATCGTCGGCTGGATGCGTTGTTAACGCTACAGGTATACCGCCATATATTTTGCGTACCCAAATATCATAATTCCCATTTCGATTGGAGGCGTAAAGCAACCATTTACCATCCGGTGAAATTGAGGGATCCAGCTCATTATTAAGGTCTGCGGTGATTGGTTGCGGAAGGAGGAGCTCAAGACTATCTGGATGGGAATAGGAAGAGGCCAAAGAGGCGACTGTGAAGACGCAAGATGAGATGGTGAAAAGAATGAAAACCAGCATGGGCTTAGCGGGGCGCATATCTTGCAGGGGAGATCACTTTGTCGTCCAGGTTTTGTCCTCCCGCTGTATCATGGTGCCATTCAGGGAGGAATCACGGTTCATACGGCCAAATACTCTGGTTACTTCATCGTGGTCTAAAGGATCGACCGCGGAATAAACTTCTACGATTCGAGCCATTATTATTTCCCGATCACGGTTTTCTTCTGCTACAATTCTATTTACGAGTAGGCGATAATCCGGATTTTCTTCGTATGCTTGAGTGGGCAGGATAGTAAGCAATCCCTGGAGGTTTTCTCCAATGACAGATTGCTTTTTAAAATCTTCGATATCGTCAGCGTTGAACTTGCGGTTGGCAAATGCTTCTAAAACAGCTCGTTTGGCCTCAGGTATCTTTACGTCATCTCCAGCCATAGATCGGGTCGAGGAGACCATCCAGGCATCCTCTTCAATGGTGCGGTAAGTTCCCAGTATCTGTTTTTCAAGAGCGGTTCGTTCACTGGCGAAGGATACCTCAGGGGTTTTAATTGAACAGGCCGAAAGCAGACTAAGGCAAAGTACACAAATGATGGAAAAAACGTATTTCATAGTTGGTTTTCGTGTATACGTTTCGCGGCGCGCAGGGTATTTTTCAGCAGCATTGCTATGGTCATTGGGCCGACACCTCCAGGTACGGGCGTTATAGCTGCAGCTACCTCGGCGGCAGATTCGAAATGAACGTCGCCGACCAGCTTATAGCCCTTTTCGTTTTCGGTTTTAGGAACGTCCACACGATTGACGCCGACATCGATGACCACACACCCTGGTCTCAACATTTCTCCAGTTATTATCTCTGGTTTGCCGATAGCGGCAACGACAATGTCAGCTCGCTTTAGATGCACGGCGAGATCGGGGGTACGCGAATGACAGATAGTGACAGTAGCGTTTCCACCTGCAGCTTTGCGCGACAGCAGGGTTGCCAGCGGACGTCCCACGATAGAACTGCGACCCACGATTACCACATGTTTTCCTGACGGATCGTAACCACCGCGTACGAGGAGTTCTACTATGCCTGCCGGAGTGCATGGTGCGAATGCTTCTCTTCCGGCAGGGAGGAGACCCACATTATAAGGATTGAAACAATCGACGTCCTTGGAAGGATCG
>CBDUWK010000050.1:0-10007 GCA_965370905.1 uncultured bacterium
AATTATAGATTTATGATTTAATTGAGACTCTTCATTTCATTCAGAGTGACACTTTTGGGACAGCCCCTTTTGACTTTCTGTTTATAAAAATTGTGACCCTTCGGCTATTTTTCCATTAATTCAATCAAAACGCCAGCGAAATCCCTCGGATGTAAAAATACCACGCGACTCCCCCCTACTCCTGCGGTGGGTGTTTCGTTTAGTAAGCGTACACCTTTCTCTTTCAGCCGCTTCATCTCAGCTTCTATATCGTCGACCTGGAGGCAGATGTGATGTAGCCCCGAACCTTTTTTCTCGAGAAATCCTGCGATGGGGGAATCATCGCCAAGGGGCGTGATCAGTTCAACTCGGCTCGATCCTGTTTGAAAAATGCTGGTCATTACCTTTTGTCCCATAACTTCCTCTCTGCCCTTCCATTCCAGACCGAGAACCTCGCGATACAACTTTTCAGCTTCCTCGAGGTTACTTACCGCAATGGCAATATGATCTATGTTTTTCATTCAATCTCCTGAATTAACTACGCTCCTTAGATAAAAACGATTCTATCGCCTGTATAGTTTCTGCTTTTGATTTGAACAGTCGAGCTTCAACTGGCAAGGAACGCAGGAATGCTTCCCCATAGCGTGTCGACGCCAGGCGTGAATCTAAAATCAAAGCGGCACCTCGGTCGGTTTTGGAACGTATCAGCCGACCGACGCCTTGACGCAGTCTGATAATTGCTTCGGGAACGGTATAGTACATGAAGGCGTCTTTCCCTTCGCTTTTGAGCTTCTCGATGCGTGCTTCCACCAGCGGCTCTGTAGGAACTTCGAAAGGAATCCTGACCACAATCAATAGCTCTAACGCCTCTCCCACTACGTCGATCCCTTCCCAAAAACTGTCGGTTCCCAGGAGAACCGATCCCGGGTTCTCTCGAAATTTTCTGAGTAGATGATCTCTGGATCCGTTGACGCCCTGGACGAGAAGTCGTTCGGTGGACTTGGTTTCATCTAAGACCTGTCCCACATTTCGCATCATTTTATGTGAGGTGAACAAGCCGAGCGTTCCGCAGGATAGATTTTTCAACAATTCCTGCAATAGGCGAACGACTTCGACCTCGAACTGAGGATTTTTCGGTGATGCTAAAAAGGAGGTCAAACCGATCAGCATCTGACTCTCAAATTCGAAGGGACTGCCGAGTTTGAGAGTAGTGATGTTATCGCTATCTGCAAGACCAATTTTTCTCAGGAAATAATGGAATCGATCAGCCACGGTGAGTGTGGCTGAAGTTACCACTGTTGCTCGGAGTGGGTCGAACAGTAATTCCCGCAATATGTCACCTGGACGTAACGGCGCTGCATATAGGGACGCATTGTATTCCTGCCGCTGAGGGAGCTCAGCCCAGTAAACCCAATTTTCATCAGCAGGAGTTTGGAAGAATTTCAGAGTCGAATGATACTGCTGTAATTCGTCTCTCCCGCCTCGTAAGTCATCGAGCCAGTCTTCGCTTTGAGGCAAGACGTTGACCGGGATGTCGCCCAGCGTGTCGATGATCTTTCCAAATCCCTCTTCGGTTTCTGCTAATATTTTGCCGAGCGATGGATCGGACTGTGGAAGCTCTTCCATGAATTGGTCGGGCTGACGCAGGCGGAGTTTCTGCGAATAACCGGTCTGGTCAGCGGGGACTTTCGTCCGCAATGCGGATGTGAGTTGGCTGAAGAATTCTTCTGATAATTGGTGTAGTTGGGTGACAATCCTGGCGGTTCGTTCGGCCACTTCCATCAGTGAAATCAGCAGTGGATGGTCTGATTTTGCCGCGCCTACACCTAAGAGGATTTGTGCAAGCAAACCGGTCGGAACTCCTTCAGCATCGTACATTCTTGCAGTCCAGGAATTGAACATCCACAGGTTTAACTCACTTCCGAGGTGCTGGGAAGCAGCTCGTTCCAGATGGTGCGCTTCGTCGATGACGAGCGTGCTGTAAGCGCCAATTGGTACGTGATCGGCAGCGAGATCAGCCATCAAGAGCGCGTGATTGACCACTACCAGGTGGGCGCGTGCAGAAGCGGCTCTGGTGCGGGCATGATAACAGCGATTCCGTTCTCTGCAACGCCTCCCTCGACAACTCCCCGCGTCCGAAGCGATGCGCGCCCAAAGAGTGCTGCTGCTCTCACCGCCGAAGGCGGATACTTCAGCAACGTCTCCGGTTAAGGTCTGTTCGACCCATAAAACCAGTGATAAAAGAGCCAGCTTTTCACGGTTCGATATTTTCAGTAGGTGGCTTGTGGTTAGATTGATCCAACGACGCCTGCACAGGTAATTATTGCGACCTTTTAATAGCACTGCGCTGAACTTCTTAGGAAGCGCCTCGACCAGAGAGGGAATATCCTTGAAGAAGAGCTGTTCCTGTAGATTTTTGGTGTTGGTCGATATTATTACACGTTCCCCCAAGTCCCGATTGGCTTGAGCCCAATAGATAGCAGGGATAAGATATGCTATCGACTTTCCGACACCGGTGCCCGCTTCAACTGCCAGTAATCCCTCTTGGTTGAATATTTCTGCCACAGCCCGGGACATCTCCTCCTGCTGGGGGCGAAATTCAAAATTGCTGAATACCTTGTTAAGTGCGCTATCAGAACTAAAGTAGCCTGAAATCTCGCCCTCATCGACCTCCTGATAAGCTAAATCTTCACCGGACTGAGCTTCGGCGGCTTCAAGTGTTGCCGCCGAAGGGAGTTTACCGATTATATTGTCATACAGATTCGGAAGAGTATGTCCCTTAAAACTTCCTTCCACAGAAGAGGTCTTAATCAAATATTCAGCCCAGGCGCCGAAAATCCAGGCGGAAGGATGATACAACCCGTCAGAAATACGCCGCAGAAGATCGACGGTTTTAATGTCCACACGGTTAAAATAGGATAACAGTTGCAGGAGAACCTGACCGGCTCTGCGGGCGTCGGGAACTGCGCGATGCGCTTCTTTAACGTCGAGATTGAAATAACGTCCCAGTGAAGATAAACCGCGAGATTGCAGTGTAGGCAGCAACACACGCGCTATGAGTGCGGTGTCAACTGCTCTTAAGGCGGTTTTATCCGGCTTTATACCAGCACGCTTTAAAGCTGCGTTTAGAAAGGATAGATCGAAGGATACGTTCTGGCCGACGATTATCTCGTCGCCTACGAATTCCATCAGCTCTGGCAGAACGACGGTTTCGTCAGGCTGATTTTTCAACATTTCATCGTCTATTCCGGTGAGTTTGACGATGTTGGGGGGAAGTTGATAAGGGCAGGCAATCAGTGAGGAGTACTGATTGGTTTCCACGCCATTTTCGAAGCGAACCGCACCGACTTCTATCATCTTTTCGCGCTGAGGGTCGAGACCTGTAGTCTCTACGTCGAAGGCGACAAAGCTTTTAAGTCCCAGGCTATTCAGGAGATCGGGGGGCAACTTCGGTAATGAGGGAGTTTTCATATTATGATGAGGCGAGCGGGAAGGAGGGTGATGCAGGATTGATTAATTCTAATATCATTGAAATATAGATTCACCCTGTCTGATTTTAGATCTGATGGGCAACATTCAATTCACGCGCCGCGGCAGCTTCGTTCAAGCGACCTACCGGTGTAGTGTAGGGAGCGCCTTTCAGGAGATCGGGATTATCTGCAGCTTCTGCGGCTATTTTTATCATCGCATCAGCGAAGGCATCGAGTTCGTCTTTCGATTCCGTTTCCGTCGGTTCGATCATCAGCGCTTCGTGAACAATCAGCGGGAAATAGATCGTGGGCGCGTGGAAACCGTAATCCAACAATCGTTTAGCGACATCTGTTGTCTTCACATCATATTTCTTCAGGGGATCACCGGAGAAGACAACTTCGTGCAATGGAACTCGTTTATAAGGCAGATCGTAGTGTTTTTCCAGTTTGCGGCGTAAATAATTAGCATTGATGATTGCGCGTTCAGTAACCTTTCGCAATCCATCTGCACCCATCATGCGGATGTAGGTGTATGCTCGCACCAGAACGCCAAAATTACCGTAGAAACCACCAATCCTGCCTATCGATTGAGGTGATGGAGGAGTCCACTTATACTTATCATTCTCTTTCGCAGGAAGTGGACCAGGTAAAAATGGAACTAAATGTTCTTTCACCGCCACCGGACCGGATCCGGGGCCGCCCCCTCCGTGCGGCGTAGAAAAAGTCTTATGTAAGTTCAAATGCACCACATCGAATCCCATATCACCGGGACGAGCAATGCCCAAGAGCGCGTTAAGGTTGGCGCCATCCATGTACAGCTGAGCCCCAACACCATGAACCGCTTCGGCTACTTCAAGAATGCGCGATTCGAATAATCCCAGAGTGCTCGGATTGGTGATCATCATGGCGGCAACCTGATCGTCCAGAACTTCTTTCAGGGCATCCAGGTCGATTAAGCCGTCAGAACCAGAGGGAATCTGCACAACTTCACACCCGGCAGTAATTATCGAAGCCGGGTTGGTGCCATGCGCGCTGTCGGGAATTATCACCTTGCGGCGGGCATCACCGTTCGATTCGTGGTAGGCGCGCATTAATAACAAACCGGTAAGTTCGCCATGAGCGCCAGCCGCAGGCTGTAACGCTATCCCATCCATGCCGGAGATCTCTTGCAGGTAGTTTCCCAGATCAACCATCAATTGGAGTACACCCTGGCAGTCTTCCGCCTCCTGGAAAGGATGAACGCCGGTGAAGCCGGGCAACCTGCAAGTTACTTCGTTAATCTTGGGATTGTACTTCATAGTGCACGATCCCAGGGGATAGAAGCCCTTATATATATGGTGATTTTTCACGGACAGGTTCACGAAATGCCGCACTACTTCCGGCTCAATCACTTCCGGCAGACCTATATATGCGCTGCGCAGCATATTTTCAGGGATCAGGTTGTCCTTCCGGGGTACGTCCGGTTGGGGAAGTCTGACGCCGCGCTTACCGATTTTGGATATATCGAAGATCAGTTTGTCGTACATGGTATGCGTTATATTCTCCTGATTAAAAGATAAATGGGATTACCCCATCTTAATCGCCCAATCGTAGGGGATTTCATCGGTGTCAAAGGGCAGGCGAAATTCATCGGGGTCGTCGTACTGGTAAACCTCTGTGGGGACGTTTACGACCAGCGATTCGGTTTCGCTGATGCATTTCCAGCCGTGCCACACACCGGCGGGAATGTGTACCAGCTTATTATTGTGATCGCCCAGGAATAATTCGTTCAGTCTCCCCCGGGTGGGGCTGCCATCCCTGTTATCGAAGAGCACAAGCTTTATCATCCCTTTAACACAGACCACATTGTCACACTGCACCTTGTGGTAATGCCAGGCTTTGACAACTCCGGGATAATTCGTGGTCATATAAACCTGCCCGAACTTCTGAAATAGATCCTCATCATTGCGGAGGATCTCCATCAGACGGCCTCGTTCGTCTGAGATGAGCTTTACATCCTTGACCAGAACACCGTCTATAGTATCTTTATGGGGCGCTTCGTAGCGTTTCAAATACACCTCGGTTTATTAACGAAGATACAAAATTAGTTAATTTTCAGCGAAAAGTCAATACCAATCAATATAAACGATTCAGGCGTTATCGATATTCCTCCAGAATCACCCATTGTCTCGGACTGGATGGCTTCACACCCCGGTCGAAATATATCAATCCGTGTAATTTGCGATCTGTTCTTATCTCAAAGTAGTTTCTGTGTCGGCGGTTTTTCCAACTCTTCTTATGAGTGCCTTCAGAGTGTCCCCAATCCTGCCAGTGACGCACGATCTTCACGATGCGATGATCGCTGTTCTTCCAGCGGAAACAAACCGGCTCACCCCCATCGGAGGTTTCGATCATGTCAATCTCTTCACTGAGAAATTTCCTATCCTCGCTGGACATATCAGCATCTCAAAGTTAGTCGGTGATGTCCATGAGTTTTAGACCGGTATCCTCGTCCAGAGATCTGGATATTCCCCAATCGGCAGGATGAACTACAAATTCGCCGGTTACGGCTACCCTGGCGCTGAAAAAATGACCTGATTTGGCGATATAATCGGGACCGGAAACGATGGCGTGTGCATGAACGAAAGGTTCACCATCCACCAGGGTGATGTTGCCCCAGTAATGAATCAGCTCGAGGTTACCGGGAATTATCTGGTGAAGATAGGTCTTGGTTGGTAAATCGTAGAATCCTAATTCGGCATCGGCGATTCCACCCAGACCGGTGATAGTACCCGCAAATATCCGTTTTTCCTTCAGAAACTTTGTCAAGGTGTCAGTGACTTCTTCACCGCGCATAAGTCGAATTAGATAACCACCAGAGAAATTCTGAACTTTCATCTATTTTCCTATATATCCACACAGACCACTTAGATCCGGGTCTCCTTGGTTTGCATATCAACGAGAAAGCGCTCTACCTCGCTCAGCAATTCATCAACGATTTTCTCCTCCGGGACTTTTCGCAGGATTTCACCGCGGCGGAAGATCAATCCGGAACCGTCGCCGCAGGCAACACCGACGTCTGCTTCTTTCGCTTCACCGGGTCCGTTGACGGCACAACCCATTACCGCGACCTTAACAGGCTCACTTATATTTTTCAGGGCATCATCAACTTGCAGGGCAATGGGGACGAGATCGACCTCAGTTCGCGCGCAGGTGGGGCAGCTAATCAAGGTTACACCTCTCTGCCGCAATCCCAGGCAACGGAGGATTTCCCAGGCTACTCGGACTTCATCCACCACGTCTCCGGTAAGCGATACCCGCAAGGTGTCTCCTATGCCCTCTGCCAGAAGGGTTCCTATACCTACTGCCGAACGAACTGAACCTGTTAAGGTGATTCCGGCTTCCGTAATTCCCAGGTGGAGAGGATGATCAGTTTTTTCAGAGATACCTCTGTAAGCCTGAATGGCGGTCCATACGTCCGAAGCTTTTAACGATAATACCAACTGAAGATCGGGAATAGAAGACAGCAGTTCCACCTGACGCAGAGCGCTCGCAACCAGCGCCTCCGGTGTGGGGCCACCATGCTGTTCCAACAGGTCGCTTTCGATCGAGCCGGAATTAACACCTATGCGAACTGGAACCCCTCTATCAGCGGCCTCTCTGCAGACTGCCAAAGTTCTCTCCGAACCACCTATATTACCCGGATTAATTCGTATTTTATCAGCGCCGGCTTTAAGGGCCGCTAAAGCCAGACGATAATCGAAGTGAATATCTGCAATAAGAGGGACTGAAATCCTCCTGCGAATTTCCTCAAATGCTGCGACCGACTCATTATCCGGAATAGCTACTCGCACCAGTTCGCAGCCGACTTCCTCAAGCTTTTTTATCTGATCGAGCGTCGCTTCAACATCCGTTGTCCTGGTGCTGGTCATAGACTGCACGCGTACCGGTTCATCACCCCCTAAACCGAGGTGTCGCACCAAAACCTTGCGGGTATTCTTTCTCTGTATTCTCGAAATCATAATCAGTTCGGATCGAGATCCTGGGGTACACTGTCAGCAGGAACAGATTGTATCTCACCAAGGTAATTCAGTCGCCAGGCCCCCAGTCTCTGGGACATAATGCCATCAGAATCAAATACAAGTGTAACCGGTTGGCCCCGAGATCCCAGGGAATCGAAGTACTGCCCGTTCAGGTCGATCTCAAGCCCTCCAGCATTGCCTACGACGAGATGAATCTCTTCATAGGCACGCAAAGTGAGATTGTCCTCAGGGTATAGAGTCACGTCTCTAACTTCGGATTTATCTATTGTGGCTTGAAGCCAACACCTTTCCAAAGCTCGAGCTCTCAGAGTGAAAGCCTGTACGACTGCTTCGGTGGATTGAGTTAGATTATCATCTTCTGGTAGAGATTCGGAACCCTTGGTTTGATCCTCCTGGGCAGTTTGTCCTCCAGTTGATGCCTCCTGCTCAGGATCACCGATGCCCTCTACAGATTCATCACCACCTTTACCAGGAATTAATATCAGGATGAGGACAATTATTACAATGATTGCTAATACACCCCCAGCCCATTTAAGTTTGTCTTTCTGTAGCCATTGTGGGAGCAATGAATAAATTCCGATAAAATTATCTTTATACTCAGACTCTTCACTCAGGTCAGGTTGATCATTCGCTCTGACGTCAGAATACGTCATCTCCCGATATTTTTTCATAACTTTGGGAACGTTCATACCTACTGCTTCTGCATAAGCACGCAGAAACACTTCCATGTAAGTGTGAGGCAGGAGGTCCCATTCACCCTCTTCCATGGCTTGAAGATATGGTACCGTAATCTTAGTGATCTCGGAAATTTGTTCCAGCGAAATTTTCTTATAATTACGGGCGTTGATCAATTCCTGCCCGAATTCCAACACGGAATTTTTCGATTCAGACATCAGGAATCACCTTTTATATCCATTAAATAATCCCACAACATTGAGATCGGAAGTCCTACTACGTTGAAATAGCATCCGCGGATCGATTCGATCCACAATCCACCAATCCCCTGAATGCCATAAGCGCCTGCTTTGTCCAGCGGTTCTCCAGATTCAACATAAGTCGTTATTATCTCCGATGAAAGGCGTTTAAAGGCCACTTCCGTTCTGCATATCCCAATTCGACGAGTCCGGTTATTTTCCCAAATAAGGCACAATGCGGTCAGCACTTCGTGTGACTTTCCCGAAAGCACCGTCAAGAAAGCGTGTGCCTCATCAGCATCCCTCGGTTTCCCTAAAATGTTATCACCTATCCTCACTACAGTATCAGCAGCAAGAACCACTCTCGAAGAGTATTCTTTGGAAACACTCTCTGCTTTTTGTACAGCTCGAAGCTTTAACAGTTCCCCACCATCCCAAAACTTATAGGATTCCTCTTCGGTGGATGGAATAACTACCTCAAATGGACAACTGACAGCCTTCAAAATGGCAGCTCGGCGGGGCGAACTCGATGCAAGAACAAGAGGTCTATTCAATCCGGCCAGTTGCCAAATATCATGCTGAGTAACGGTATTCATAATCAGTTATCAGTTTAGGGGTCTTCCCAATATAAGTGCAGTTAAACCTACTAACATATCAATTTTTAATAGAGTGCTCAGAACGTGGAGTTGATGCGGCTTTGACCACTTCCAGGCCAATACCATATTAGTCAATATAACTGGCAGAACTCCAAGCAAAACGATATATATGTACACAATGCTGTAATTACCGAAATAGAACGGTAGTGGCAATGAGACGATCAGCAGCACGAACGCTAAGGTAGCGGCGTATCGCCCTGCCGTTGGGCCGAACTGCACTACAAATGTACCAGCTCGCGCCTTTTTATCTCCAGATCGATCTTCCATATCCTTTATAATTTCCCTCCCCAGATGAAAAAAGAACGCCAGCACAGCCGCCCAGAAGGCAGTTCCTACCATACCAACTGCTACACCCCCATAGATAAATGCAAGCGCGGCAACCAGGGAGACCGTCAAATTGCCGATAAGTGGTTTGGATTTCCAGCGCCAACTGTAAAGGAGTAACAGAATTACAGCCCCTAAAGCAATAGAAAGAGCAACCCCACTAATCATTAAGGATAACATAATACCACCCAGAAAACAGAGGGCACTCCAAATTAAAGCAGCAGACGGGGTTATCCTTCCAGAAGGGATGGGTCTATGAGCTTTCTGAATGCGATCCAGTTCGCGGTCGCAATAGTCATTAAAGGCGTTACCACCGGCTGCGATCAAACTAGCAGAAAAAGCAGCATATAAAAGATCAACTCCTATCTCTTTCAAATTCACTGAAATAATCCCGCCGACTACCACCGACAGCGCCGTCAACAATACGTTGACGGGCCGGGAAATGACTAATAAAGTCAATGGCGAGAATTTCGAATTTCCCTCATTCATACTTTTTTTATCGGCAAATGCAAATCGAAAGGTTAATGGGTCACGATTATGCTCAACTCGTGGAAGAATGTGAAAGCACAGGTAAAAGAAAATCCGAACGATACCATAATAAGCATCATCCGGATCGAAATATAAGAAAAATATGTTCTATTG
>CBDUWK010000051.1:0-9781 GCA_965370905.1 uncultured bacterium
AGTTTTTTGCACGTTAGTCCTCCAATTTGTTTGGTTTGTTTACTCGTATTAGTCGTTTGAATTAGATTCCCCCATAATATATTCATTAAAAATTAAAAATGCAAGTGCAAAAATTTGCGAATATACATAGGCACTTTTGTTGTTTAAATTAAAATTTGAATCCAAAAGCTAACGGAATAGCACACAATCTGAACACTAAAAATGGGGAAATGGGTTTTGCAGTGCATATTTTAAGTACTTTCGGTTCATAAATTGGTACAACGATTTGTTAAGTGTCCTTTATAAATCCAGCTCCAAGGTACTTGCAATAAGATACACTTTTAACTATATTTATGGCATCAGCGCTCAAATTATGATTTCCATGCAGAAGACATTTTATAAGCTCCTCTGGGTTACCTTATTCGCTATTGCCATGGCCTATTTAGAAGCAGCCGTGGTAGTTTATTTGCGCATGATCTTCTATCCTCAGGGTTTCGCATTCCCATTAGTGCCCAGCTCAAGCTCAGCTATGCTCATCGAGCTGGGCCGTGAAGCAGCGACCATTATTATGCTCCTGAGTGTGGCGATCATCTGCGGCCGCGGCAAGATGGAGCGTTTCGCCTATCTTCTTTTCACATTCGGTGTTTGGGACATAATGTACTACTTCTGGTTACTGGTTCTGATTGGTTGGCCACCTTCCTTGTTGACCTGGGATATACTCTTCCTGATTCCGGCACCCTGGGTAGGTCCGGTCATCGCTCCCATCCTGGTTTCGTTCGCCATGATCTGGGCAGCCTTGCTGATAATTAAGAGGACTGCGAGAGAAGAGGCGCTGAACTTCCCACGCTGGGCCTGGTGGGGAGAGATTCTGGCAGGGCTGGTGATCATAATTTCTTTTATCTTCGATGCTAAGAACATAGTAATGGGCGGTCTCCCCAATCCTTTTCGCTGGGACATTTTCCTTGCTGGTCTGCTTGGAGGGGTACTTTTATTTTTCTTTCAGATGCGTTCACCGCAGAGCCAGACAGACAGGACCACTGCATGAACGACCGCTGTGAAGCTCGCTCTTATTATCGTTCAAATTACGTCAGGCGGCTCTGTGAGCAGAACCGGATTCATTTCGATTCTCCTCACGTCTGGAATTTTGGTCCGGAAGATCTCCCGTTACAGCCTCGGTCCGTTTTCCCAAATTGCGTCAGTACCTTATTAGAAATAGGATTTGGGCACGGTGAAGTACTCGAAGAGATGATCCCCGCGAATCCCACGATCGCTTTTTTCGGGATCGAAAGGCGCCTTTCCCGGGTAAAAAGAGCGTTGAAACGGTTGAATCGCATAGGAGCAGATAATACGCGGCTGTTGAGATTGAATCTTGAACTGCTACGTGATCCATTATTCATTCCGGGTTCGTTCGATCAGATACTGATAAATCATCCTGATCCCTGGCCCAAGGAGAGACATGGCCATCACCGCTTCCTGAATGGAGATACAATTCGGTGGTTCGCAAATGTACTGAGACCAAGTGGTTATGTGGAAGTGGCAAGCGACCACCCTGCATATTTTTTTACGATATTGCGGCACCTTGAGAAGAGCCAGCATTTTGAGAGTGAGCTGCCACCTCCCTTCTACACAACCGAGGTATTCCCAAATCGAGTAGTAAGCCGCTTTGAAAAAAAGAAGCGAAGGGCAGGAAAAGCTGTTCGTCTGCTTAAGTTTACCAGGAAGTAGGACGCATTGAATAACTCCAAACCACACTCCTCTATATTTCAGCAAGCAGCCTTTATACTCAACCCCCGCGCGGGAAAGATGGGCGATAAGCGTGGTGTCATCGGAACGATCGAACGTGTCTGGGGCAGCACCACCTGCAAATATACTTTGTCTGTGACCAGGAAGCAGGGTGAAGGGATGCAGCTCGCTCGTGAGGCAGTTGAAGCGGGGTGCGATCTGGTTGTTGCCGTAGGGGGCGACGGCACACTGAACGAAGTAGTCAGGGGTGTACTCGGCAGCGATATTCGTGTAGGATTAATTCCATCAGGATCGGGAAATGGCTTCGCAAGGCATTGGAAGGTCTCTTTTGATCCTGAGATTTCCTGTCGGGGACTGCTCTCCCCCCAAATTGTTGCCGGTGACGTGGGGAAGGCCAATGACCACATATTCCTGGTTACTTTCGGATGCGGTCTTGATGCAGTGCTCAGCGACAGGTATGCACGCAGCCGAGTGCGAGGTATGCCATCATACTTCTACCACGGCATTCGCTCATTTTTCAGCTACCGATCCGAAGAGACCAGCGTTACGATTGATGGTCAAGAAATATACCACGGGAAGCCATTGCTCCTGACAGTGGCGAACACTACAGGATATGGCGGTGGAACCGTGATCGCTCCATCAGCCAAAGCAGATGACGGCTATCTTGATCTCTGCGTCATAGATCCTCTCACCTTCAAAGCCACAATTTTAAATCTTCGAAATATCTTCAACGGTAAAATCGAGAAGGTGCCCGGATATCAACATACCTCGATTCATGAAGCTGTCATTAAGAGGGAGCGTGGTGGACCGATTCACGCCGATGGTGATCCTTTCTATGCTGGTGAGGAGATCCAAATTTCAATTCTACCTGGTGCGGTTAACTTTGCACTTCCCGTTCAAAGCTGACAAGGACACGGAAATTGATGCCGCTTAAATGTAATTTCAGCAGGTCTTTCAACTTGTCATCCTCAACCGATGTGAAACAGGTTAAGGCTGATTTTATCAATGACGTCCTCGGTGATACCATCAATGGCGCTTTTTATGTGTGCGCTGGATCACACTATTAATTAATAACTACTTATATATTAAGCTTGGATGAACATATAAAACATTTCAAGCAGAATAAGGCTTGACAACGGCTTTTACTCTGTGTAAATTAAGGTGTGCATTCCAACACTTACGTATCTATGTAAGTATTTATGTACATAAGTTACAATTGAATAAATTACGAATTGAGGAGGTAAGCATGCGCGCGTTTTCCGCACGTACAGGCATCGCTTTGGTATGTCTATTACTTTTAGCCAGTACCGGTTCGGCTCTTCTGATGGATTTATCGAAGGAAGAACTGATCGACCGGTCAGATCACATAATACTGGCCAAAGTCCTTGATATCCAGACGGCCTGGGCAGACGACCATAGTCAGATCTTCACCTACGTCGAACTTGAAATCTCTGATCAGTTCAAAGGGAACGACCTTGGGAAAGAATTGGTCATTCAGATTCCGGGAGGCACAGTCGGAGAGATCACTCAAGTTACAAGTGACACCCCTAAGAACTTAGAAGTTGGAGCCGAGGTAATTCTCCATCTGTTCATGAAGGAGACGGGCTATTACTGGGTCTACGGTTGGGAGAAAGGGTCATTATCCGTTCACGACAACTCAATCCCCGATTATTTAATGACCGTGGAACAGTTCCGCAATTTAGTAGAGCGAACCCTGAAATAGCATTCAGCGGAATCGTTCGTTAAACCGTCTTTACAGCAATATATAGAGGAGAATATCATGAGAAACATAAATAAAATCGCATTACCGGTTCTACTTATTACAAGCGTGCTTATGGTTACAGCACCGAGCCATGCCTGGAATCCATGGTGGGGGGATTGGACCTGGATGGGTGGAAGCCCGATAACCGTCAGTCTTAAAGTCAATCCTAACTGTTCGGATCCGGCAGCTCCAAATGAACTGGCTTCGTTGCAATCTGCCATGAACACCTGGACCGCTGCCGGTGCGGACTTTGCTTTCAATTATGCAGGCGCCACCAGTGTTACCAATGCTACATATAACGGCCAGAACGATATCTGCTGGAATCCCAGCAGTACTGGCGCCCTGGCAACAACCTACTCCTGGGGCTACGGCAGTAACATGACGGAGGCGGATATCGTTTTCTGGGATAACTATGCATGGAGTACCAGTTGGCCATCATGGACAGAATTCGATGTGGAAAGCGTGGGACTTCACGAAATGGGACATGTGCTGGGGTTGGATCACACTTCCGTTTCGGCTGCAGTGATGTGGCCTTACATCAACAACGGTGAGGTGCAACGCACCCTGCACTCAGACGACATAGCCGGTATCATTGGGATATACGGTCTAGCCAGTGGTCCCGCGAATTTCACGGTAAACCTGACGTACAATTACGGGTCGCCTGTACCGGCTGGAGGAGGCAGCATTAACTTTGACGTCTTCTTACAGAATAACGAGACCTACTCGGTAAATTTCGATCTGTGGATAGAGGTTGCGCCGATGGTAGTACCTCCAGCGGTTCCCAATCGTAACCTCACTTTTTCGGGTGGCTACTCGCTGACACGACCCGGGATGCCGTGGAATATTCCTGGCTGGTACCCTGCGGGTAACTACACTATGGAGTGGAATATCGGCGATATGTCCACCTGGACAGCCTGGGCTACCGACAGTTTCCCATTCAGCAAGTCCGCCGATGACGATGGCAGCGGTTACGCGCTCTGGGAGGCCGACAGCGATCCTCTGGACATGCTCTTTGAGGACATCGATATGGGTGAATCTGGCGTTGTCAGCGAATTTGCGCTGTTAGGAAGTTATCCCAATCCGTTCAATCCGAGCACGACCATCAGTTATACACTGGATAGGGCCGACTTCGTGGAATTGTCCGTTTACGATCTTTCAGGACGCGAAATCACTACACTGGTCGATGGTTACAGGAGTGCTGGCGCGCACGAGGTCCACTTTGACGCGACAGGTTTAACGTCAGGAGTTTATGTCTACCGTTTGACTTCGAGCATAATGACGGCTTCAGGTAAGATGATCCTGATGAAATAGAACATGATGAAACATGAGCGGCTTACAGTGAGGAGTGGGATTACACCCACTCCTCATAGCTCTAATGAAAAAAAATATTAAGGCGTTCGAGTTTTATTAAAAGTGTGCTTCAGATCACAACTTAGCAGAGGTAAAAATCCGTAATTTGTATGCGGATAAGTGTTGACAAATACAATTGTTTCAAGTAAATTGTAAAATAACCAACCAAAAGGTAGATTATTACGTAGAATTTAGGTAAATAAAGACAAACCAAAATAATCACACAATCATTACGGAGGGTAAAAATGAAAATCTCTCGAGTTTTTGTCGTTGTATCACTGTTAATGCTTTTGTTTGCAGTTAGCGAAGCCCAAACAGTGGACGTTTACGGCCAGGTGCGGATCTATGAAGGCGATCCCAGCAGCGGCGTGGGCGTTAATGGTGTAACCGTCCATCTGCTGGACAGCCTCATGGCGATTCTGTACACCGATGTAACCCACACAGATTCGGTCATATTTTCGCAGAATCCTAACATGACGTCTGCGGACGGCATATATCTTTTCGATGACGTCCCCTACTACGAGTACTACTGGGTAGAGATGGAAGTACCGGAAGGCTACATTCGCGCCACCCTTCCTGGACAACCCTGGTGGAATGCCAATCCACGCTTCTGCGGAACCGATTTCTACAACTGTTTCCTCTTACTTATCGGTCCGGGTGAAGGTCACACCATCGGATTCTGGGGTCAGAATTGCAATAAAGCAATTCAAGGAAAAACCAAAGGCATTCAGGTTACAGCAGCTGAACTGACTATGTATCTGAACGACATTTTCACCCAGTTCGACGGAGCATCATACTTCCCGGTTGAGAATGTATCTTCAGTTGGTGGAGTTGCGCTCACCTATTATGATGCCTGGGATACCTTCACTGCCGACGACAACGACATGATTAACAAAGCCAAGAAGCAGTTACTGGCAGTTCTGTTCGATGTGGCGGCTGGGAATAACGAGTTGGATGGTATAGTCAGCGCTGAAGGGCGCACACTCAGCGAACTCATTGCTTTTACTGCTGATATGATTAACAGCAATGGTGATGATCTGGAAACGGCTAAGGACGCCTGCGATTACGTCAATAATAACATGACGGTTCCGGATGGCTGGATTCCAACCGGTTACGAATGGGTGGTTTATGGCGAATTGTTGCCCGGTGTAGTTCAGGCTGCGGCAACTCCGACAACGGAAGTCTTAGTCAACACGTACCCCAATCCGTTTAACCCGGAAACTTCGATCTCCTTCGATCTGCCGGAGAATTCTGTGATTTCACTGACTGTTTACAACCTTAATGGACAGGTGGTCACGGAGCTGTTAGACGGTAGTTTTGAAGCGGGACATCACTCAGCTACCTGGAAGGCAGTGGACAATCCTTCGGGAATGTACTTCTACCGTCTGAGCAGCGATTTCGGTGTGGTCAGCGGTAAGATGCTACTGCTGAAATAACAAGAAGTCAGAAGACAGAATACAGAAGGGGCGCATGGATGTGCGCCCTTTTTTTACGTATTCAATATATTGGAACTTCATGTCAATTTATCAGTTTAATAAAAAAAGAAAAATGCAATAAATTGCACTTGACTTATATGTAAACTTCTGTTATTTTCTATGTAAAACTAACGCGGGGGTCAAATGAAAACCTTAATTCTCGTTTTAACCCTGACTCTTACCACCATTACCCTCTACGCCCAACCCAACCGCTGGTCCGATCCGGTGAATATTTCCAATACTGGCGGGGCTGCCGCTTCGGATATGGCGGTTGGGCCAGATGGCTGCATACATGTGGTTTGGAAAGATAATTCCAGACTCGAGATCCCTTCGTTCGATATTTTTTGCGTCTATTCTGATGGCCACCACTGGTTTGAACCAGTCCAGATTTCCGTTATTGATACCACTTATTCTTCAAGTCCATGCATAGCCGTAGATTCTTATTACACTCCCCATGTAGTCTGGAATCACCGAGCAATATTTCCGGATGCTGACATCTACTATTCCACCTTGACTGAATCAGGCTGGACAGAGCCTTTTAATCTTACCGAAGACGTCGGAACATCCTATGATCCGATCATCGCCGTCGATAGCAACGATAATCTTCACGTTGTAATGTCAACCTATAACAACGGCAGGTACAGTATTTTCTATCGGAAATTCAATGGTATTGAATGGCTGCCGATTGAACCGGTAATTGTCAGCGACTATAGCTCAGCAGACCCTGACTTGGTTATCGATTCAGAGGATAATCTGCATCTGGTGTGGGTAGATGGCCCTTACCCCGATGCTGACATATATTATTCCAGATTCGATGGGATATCCTGGTCTCCTATGCAAGATATTTCACAGGTAGAGATATATCCATCATCAAAACCTGCTATCGCTCTTGATTCATTCAGTCATCCCCATGTCATATGGAATCAGATAACACAATGGGGTCCGGATCCGGTTATCGAAGAGATCTATTACAACTATTCTAATGGCGGAAACTGGGCTGAACCGGAAAATATTACCAACCTTGGTTTGAGAAACGCTGACTTGCCTGAAATAGCAATATCAAATCAGGATGTAGTTTGCGCTCTCTTTTTCTTGAGTAGTCAGTATGGAGATGCATATGTGAATTTCAGCTTCCGTCGTGAATCAACTTGGTCTTTACCAGATACTCTGATACCCGTATATCCCAGTCTAACATCAAGCATCTGCTTAGACACAGAAGATGTTATTCATGCTGTAATTTCAGCTATAGAAGAGCCCGGTTGTGGTAACCTGATGTATATGTACAATCAAGCAGTATCCATTGTTAATTCGCCTCAACTTAAAAATATTGCCTGTTTTAATGTATGTACTAATCCTAATCCATCCAATTCTTCAACGATAATTAACTTAACCTTTCCCAATCACTCAGAAACAAACCTAAGCATTTATAATCTAAACGGTCAATTAATCAAAGAAATAACAAATGGCATCTTCCCCGCAGGGGAACACCAGATATGCTGGAATGGAAGCAATCGATATGGAAAGGAGGTGAGCGCCGGTGTGTATTTACTCAGGCTTCAGGTGAATGGAGAAGTAATTACCAAGAGATTGACCATAATCAAGTAATTAAACCAAAAAAATAATTGGAGGTTGATCATGTTAGGAAGAATGATAACAATCACGATAATGTGCCTGTTCGTCTTCTCTTTCGTGCAGGCGGAGAATTACGCTGTTCTCATCACCGGGGAAACACCTCTGTATGATGCGCTAGGAGTAAAGACATGGGGTGATCCCACCGACCCGGGTCCCTATGACGAATTCTGGAGCGATACGTTTCTCATGTGGGAAACCCTCTGGAATTACGGCTGGAAGGATGAAAACATCTTCGTGCTCTTCGGAGACGGTGAGGATTGGAATTCCCCTTATCAGCAAAATGAGAGATATCAGGTATGGGAACGATACGCACTGTGGGGGTTCGAACAAATTACCGATGAACCCGCCTACTACCAGGACGTTGTGGAGATCTTCACCTACTTGGATGGAATCATGACGGTCGATGACTTCCTCTTTGTATGGACATTCGATCATGGATCTACATGGGCAGGCGGTGTAACATTAGTTTTGATGGACGTCGAAATAACGGATCAGGAATTCGCGGCAATTCAGCCGGACCACTATGAGCAACGGGTTTATTGGATGCAGCAGTGCCATAGCGGAGGTTTTATCGACGATCTACGTAGTGATGAAACGGTCATTCTTACATCATGCACAGAAAACGAAAGCGCGGGCCCCAGTGATGACGATTACCCCGACGGTGGCGATCCTTTGGAAAATGAATACTATGCTCCTGAAGACGATTACTACACTCACGGTGAATTCAACTATCATGTTATGAACGCTGCCAGGTATGAAACAGTTGGCTATTTCAATTTCCTCTGGGAGCCGGATACAGATCTCAATGGTTTTACTGATATGTTGGAAATCTACAATTGGCATCTTCTCAAAGGATCGCGGCCATTGGAAAACCCACAATATTCGGACGATGGAGGTATCGGCGCCTCAATTTTACTGGATATACCGCCTTATGCACCGCAGAATCTGGCGCTTGAAAATGTGAACAACCAATGCCACTTAACCTGGGATCAAAACCTCGAATACGACCTCGATCATTATTGCGTTTATCGGTATGTAGCCGAAAGCCAGGAATCTCTCCCCCCGCAGGCTTATTGGCCCTGCATCGGAGAACCAGAAGACAATGAGTTTACAGATGAAGAATTCGTGCCCAGAGCGGGTGGCCCTGCAACTGCATATTACTACGTGACTGCAGTTGACATTACAGAGCAGGAGTCAGAGGATTCCGATGTTGTTGGTTCGCATGGATACTATCGACCTGAATCTCAGTTAGTAGAAGGAACCTTGGAACTATCTCCGAAATCATTCACACTGTCCATATCGCCCAATCCCTTCAATCCGGAGACGACGCTGCGCTATGATCTTCCTGAAGATGGGCATGTCAGTCTGCGCATCTACAATACAATGGGTCAGGAAGTGGCAACCTTGGCTGATCATCACCGCCTGGCAGGCACCCATACGCTATCGTGGGATGCTGGTCATCTGCCCTCCGGCGTTTACTTCGCCAACATACAGGCAGGTGAGAATCATGCAACGCATAAATTGTTGTTAACTAAGTAAAAGGGGATGGAATAAATGACCAACAGGGGCGTTCTGTGACTGCATCATCACAATTCACCAACTTTTCTCTTGTATTCTCAATAATATTGTTGTTTGACTCATAAAGCATTACCCCAGCACCGTTTGATACATGTACTACCGATGTGGTCACGTTGGTTATAATATTATTTCTTCCTCTTATAGGATTTTCTATTGTATT
Source organism: uncultured bacterium (assembly GCA_965370905.1). Lineage (GTDB taxonomy): Bacteria > Electryoneota > B3-LCP > B3-LCP > B3-LCP > JALGVT01. The sequence continues at coordinate 9,680 of CBDUWK010000051.1, forward strand.
ATTCTTTGGGAAAAAGTATAAAAAATTATATTGGGCTGAAGTAGGAATAATTATTGCAACATTATTTCTCTCAATCTATGCTGGATTCGTCAAATTAGGATC
>CBDUWK010000052.1:0-9659 GCA_965370905.1 uncultured bacterium
ATAGAAGTGAAAGCGAGGTGGTGGCGGGGATCAAGCTGTGTGGCTTGGCGAAAAGCTTCCACGGCGTCCCTCTCGCGCTTGCTCTTTATGTAGATAGATCCCATGCCGAAGTAAGCCTTGGCGTAGCCAGGTTTATAGGTAACAGCATTCTGGTAGGCTTTAAGAGCATCCTGATTTCGATTCATTTTGCTCAAAACGTTGCCCTGCATATAGTAAGCTTCCGCATAGCCGGATTTCATGGTAGAGGCTTCCTGGAAAGAGCCGAGGGCACCGGGATAGTCCTTAACCTTATACTGAGCAACTCCCATATTATAGAACACTTTGGGATTTAGACCATCAAATTCGAGGGATTTCTGGTAGCTGGTTATAGCGTCAGAATATTTTCCCTGTTTAGTCAAGCTGTTGCCTTCATTGTAGTATTTGACGGCGTTGGCGCGCCTTTCCGTATCCTGACTCAACTGCTTCTGTAGGGATTTAATCTGTTCGGAAAGACTTTCCCACTCAGCGAGCAATTCGTCATATTTGCCAGCCTGATCGGCAGCTTCCATTTCGGATTTCAAAGCTGCACGGCGCTCCAGAAGCGCGCGCAACTGAGCATCGGGGCTATCCTGAGCGAAAACAGTTATTACCATTAATCCTATAAGTGATAACAGTATCATGGACCGTATCATTATCATAGAAACTTCCTCCTGCGGCTACTTAATTACATGCATTATTAATTTTGGCTATAAATATAAGCAATTGAAAAACAAATTGCAAGAGATTTTCGCAAACTACATCACTGACTTTGCGAACAGCACAATTATAGAGATGGTATTATTTACAATATTTGTAACTGCTGGATGAACGGATGGGTTCCTGTGGTTGGGGATTTCGCAACAAATTGCGTATGCGAAAGCAGAGGGCTATAGTCGTGATTATGCGACTACATCTATTTTTCCAAAAGGCAGCGGTGCAGGTTGGCGTTGTTTGTCTTCGCTTTTGTCCTGGTGATCTTCACTGGACGTTGTCGATACCTGCTTGGTTAGCTGCCTGGGCTGCCAACGCTCCTTGTGTTCTCCTACTGGCAAGACCTTTGATGATTGGCTCTCTTCCATTTTCGGTATACTTAGTGTCCTCACTTTTATAATCGGCAGGATTGAAAAAATCTTGAATGGAGGATTAATAAAAAAAAGGGCGACCCGGTTGACCGGGATCGCCCCTACAATTTCTTCTTTCTTTAGATTTGCAGTTATTTAAGCAGCAAGAGTTTCTGCGTCTGCTGGAATTTGCCAGCGGTCAGATGAACGAAATAGACTCCGGTAGGTAAACCTTTAGCATCGAAAGTAACACCGTGCCATCCCGCCTCCCGCATGCCGTTTACAAGCTCGCCTACTTTTCGACCTTGCAGATTGAAGATGGCCACACGAACGTGTACCAATTCCGGTAAGGTAAAGGATATGGTTGTAGTGGGATTGAAGGGATTGGGGTAGGCTCCGGTCAGGGCAAACTCATCCGGGATTTCGGCGTTGGGATGCGTGCTAAGGTCTTCAAACCCTTCACCGGTACAGATCCAATCTGAAGGTGAACCGAACCAGCCTTCGCCGTCAACGCCAAGCTTCTCGAAGGTAAAGGAGTCATAGTCCTCTATCACCCAGGGATAATCACCAACGAAAGCATAATAAGTATAAACTCCCGGTGGGGCGAAGTCAGGAACAACCTGGGTGCGATCGCGATCGATTGTTGTTGGCGGCAGGGTAATATCCAAGATTGTTAAGATTTGGTGAGAGCCGACTACAGGAAAGAATATCTGAGTCCAGATGTCGATCGTTTGAGGATCGCCGGTGATGTTTTCAAAGACCATGTTGAAATCGAAGCTGCCGCCGGCTTCAGGAACGATGATGGGGGGATTGTAGGGCGTGAGAGTAACCTGAACGGGGCCGAGACCTTCACCCTGCAGTACAACCGTTGCTAATTCATCGTTGTTCTCTATGGTCAGAGTTTCAAGGTACGTGCCGATCTGCAGAGGCTGGAAATAGACCATGACAGAAAGGCTGTCACCCGGTGCGATGAGGCTATCTGCGAGGTCAAAATCTGTGGTAAAAGCGGAATCACTGATCTCGATACTATACAGAACAAGAGTTGAGTCCCCGATATTGTATATTACTAGGGACAAACTGTCCTGTTCACCCGCCAGTAGCGGATCAAAATAGAGCGAATCAGCAGAGAGCGTTATTTGCGGCTCAGGCGGTCCGATTCCTTCACCGAGCAGCGCAAGATACAGCAGTTCATCGTTGTTATCGATAACCAGAGTATCGACATAAGTAGTGATTTCGGTCGGTTCGAAAGTGACGGTGACGATAAGACTGTCTCCCTGCAAAATCAGGCTGTCGGCAGGATCGAAATCTGTAGTAAATACCTCATTGCCGGTGGTTATCTCGTACAAAACCAGGGTGGTATCGCCGACGTTGTAGATGGTAAATGGAAGACTGTTCTGGGTACTCACCAGAACCTCTCCGAAATCGAGTGAATCAGCCGATGCAGATATTTCAGGTGCAGGAGGCGCTTCACCAATCCCCAGCAGCCTAATTACTACCAGCTCATCGTTGTTATCGATGGACAGTATCTCACTGTAGGATACAGTATCATCCGGATTGAAATATACCATGATGAGCAGACTGTCGGTTGGCAGGATCAGGCTATCCAGTGGATTGAAATCAGTGCTGAATACGGACGAGCTTGAAGAGACGTCGTAGAGGATCAAGGAGCTGTTACCGACGTTGTAAACGGTCAACTCCATCTCGCCTTGATTGCCTATAACTTCAACGCCGAAATCCAGCTCCAGGGAGGATACAGAGAGGTCCGGAACAGGCGGAAATGCGCTCTGGTCGAAATAAAGAGCGCCGACATCGCCAATGGTGGCATCCGCGTCAAAGTACTGCGGATCGGGATTACCCGCATCTACGCAGGGTGACCGGGTTTCATTCCAGGTGGGGAAGTCGATCCAGGTTAGCTGGTAAATGCCGTTATTGGGATCTTCGAAGAGGGGATTCTGAAATATATTGAAATATACATCGCAGGAATCGCCGTTAGCATTTACGGTTGATAGTTGACCGGCACCGGCTGGCACCGAATTTCCCGTGAAGTTCCCACCAGCGTTGTTGTAAAGATCGCAGTAAGAGATCGAAATACCCGGTGAATTGTATATATTCAGACCACCTGTACCGAAGTTACCTTCTATGATGGTATTGAGGATGGTTGGTTCGGCCTGATAACAGTTCAAGCCACCCCCGAACTGACTGGCGGTGTTTCCGCTGACGGTACAACTGGTAATATCAGGATTGGAACTACTGCCGCAGAAAATCCCACCTCCAAAGGTTCCCGAATTCCCGAAAATCGTGCAATGATTTATGGTTGGGTTAGCTTCATCCCAGCAATGAATTCCACCACCGTCCAGCACCGCATTATTACCGAATACGGCAGAGTGGCTGATCAAGGGATTAGAACCGCCTGTGCAATAGATGCCGCCGCCAGCTCCATCGCTGGCGTTTTCTCTGATGGAGCAGTAAGTGATAATGGGATTGGAATTGTCGCAGTAGATGCCTCCACCGAGGTTATCGGGCGAAGTCCCCTCAGCAAGACCATATTGAATAATGCAGTAGGATAAATGACTGCTATCGGTTGCACTCTCAAAGCGTAAACCATGCCAGCCAGTATCCTGATCGGCGGCAGTGAACAAGATCGAGTCAACTTCCGTTCCTTGAGCTTCCAATAGACCGTTGACTACGAATTTGTAATGTCCCTGAAAGTCAACCGTTACACCGGGTTCGATGGTGAGAGTATCACCGGATGGAATTGTAATTTCCCCTTCGACGTTATAAGGGGAGCCGCTGAGCTCCCAGATTCCATTGACGTCTCCGCCGGGTACAGTGGTTTGAGAAGTAGCGATTAGAGGTAGTAATACCGTTAATGCCGTGATGGCAAGAAGATTCCTGTACATTTCCCCTCCTAAAACAGGTTTAATTCAGAAGTTTTAAATCGAGTATTATATTAATATACGAAATTCAACACCCCATAGTCAAGACAAATATTTTTTTTCGTAATTTTTGTATATTAGGCGAAGAAAAAGGGGACTCACAATTGTCCCCATTAAACTGCACCATTAACTGGCGTTTCATCATGGATCAAGTCGATCGTACTGGTCTCTGGTGATCTCGGAACGGACCTCCCCGGTGTGTTTTATCGCTACGGGTTCGAATAGCATCAGCTTTACATGGCCTTGAGGGACGACGCGGTGTTCGATTCCTCTGGGGACGATGTAGAACTCACCAGGGTGTACCTTTATTACTTCCTCACCCTGTAAGATATCCAGCACTCCGTCCAACACGAAAAACATTTCGTCTTCGTTGTCGTGGGTGTGCCAGGGGACCTTATCGCCTTCACAGCGCACCAGGAGAACGTTCTGACCGTTTAATTCACCCACGATTTTGGGTGAGAAGGTATCGCTGAACTTTTCGAAGCAGCCTTCGATGTTGATTGGTTTTAGCATGGATGCTCGCTTTGCAATGAAAGGACGGGTGGCCAGGCTTGCTTGCAAGCCAGGCCACCCACGTCGTAAATATGTTTAATCGTAAGCCCTTCGGGTAGCGTCATCCGCCATGGTAGGCTCGAGAAGCGGCTTCCAGGCAGGGTCTTCCCAGGTTCCCAAACGAGTATGCATATCTAAATATTTCTTCGGTATTGGATGCGTGCCCGCCACGACCTTAACGCCATAGCGATATTCGAGGAACGATTTAAATGTAAAGATATAGGGACAGGGTGGATAACCGACGATTAAACCAGTAGCCAGATGAATAACCTGAGCCCCATTCTTCACCATCTCTTCACCGGCATATTCAATGTTTCCACCGGGACAGCCATCACAAGTTGTGTAGCCAACCAATTCCAGATCCTCATATATATCAAAAGCGCCCTCCCTGTTTCTCATGGCGCGGAGGCACTTCCCTCCCGCACAGCGGCGGTAGCGATCGCATATGATGATTCCTATCTTCGTTTTGGCACTCATTTTTACTCCTCTTATATATGAAATACTCTCACTTCGTGGAATGTAAACGAGCATATAAAGCTGGCTGACAGCCAGTTAATGATCATTGCAACTGCTTGATATTATTAAATGTAAGTCAATAGACACTGAACGTATAGTGCAGAGATCATTTTATTTTTTGGGCGTACATTGCTATCTTCATAAACGATGTTGAAATGCATGAGATTTGAAGGTAGATAAGAGTTACAGCATATTTTAAGGGGAAATAGGGATAATGTCAAGGATTAATTGGGGGGATGGTGGAAGGGGAACGAAGGGATGATAAAAGAAAATGGACTGCAACTTTACCCACAGCAGAGCTTTGGGACGGGTGACGGGTGACGGGTGGCCTGGCTCTTCAGAGCCAGGTTTCTCCTCGTTTTTGCTGGTTATAGATGAGACCCGACCCTCAAGGGTCGGGCACCCGTCCGCTAAGGACCTGATGCAACATTCAAGTAATGGTATTTTTAGGCACCGTTTGGTAGATGTTTTCACTTCCTTGCAGTTAAAGCAGCTATATACACTTCTACAGTTGAAACGGCTGGGTGTGGTGGTTTTATCGTTAGAGCGCCACCAATAGCGTAAATTTCACCGTTTATTGTACTCGTCGAGAAACCAGCTCTTGCACCTGGCATATTGGTTTTAGTCATCCAGGTATCCAACGCTGGATCGTATTCCTCTACCGTTGCAAGAGCGTCGTAGCCAATCGCTCCTCCAATAGCATAGATTTTCCCATTCGCCACACTAGCAGCAAGGCCACCTCTTGCGGTTGGCAGGTCTGTTTTTCCTGTCCAGGTATCTGTCACCGGGTCGTACTCTTCTACAGTGGCAAGAATCTGATTTGGTTTGCCAAATGAACCCCCTATAGCATAAATCCTGCTGTCCACCACGCTGGTGGAAAGGAAGAACCTTGCGGTGGGCATGTCTGCCTTCTTGATCCACGTATCTGTTTGCGGATCATAAGCTTCTACAGTAGAAAGTGTTCCTGGAATTTTCGGCGATCCTCCTAATACATAAATTACTCCATTAACCACGCTGGAAGAATGGCCGAGCCTTACGGTAGGCATATCAGCTTTTCTTGTCCAGGTGTTTGTGACTGGATTGTATTCTTCTACTACTGAAAGCCCGGGTTGTCCAAAATTCTCATATCCACCGATAGCATAAATTTTCCCATCTACTACGCTCACTGAAAGTGCGCATCTGCCTGTCGGCATAGGCGCTACAGTTGTCCATGTGTTGGTAGATGGATCATATACTTCAACTGTAGTCAAACCTGGCGCATTAGCCTTCGCGTAACCACCAATTGCATGGATTTTTCCGTTTATAACACATGTAGAAAGAGCCATCCGTGGTGTTGGCATATCAGCTTTTCGGGTCCAGATATCCTTTTGTTGACAACTCAAAACTGACAGGATGAGCAACTGAAATACGACCGATTTGCCACTTCGGTAAGCGCTGCTATTTTTATGCTTAGCAAACATCATTGCGCCTCTAAGTTGCTTTTTAATCACTGGGATAAACCTGGCTTGCGAGCAAGCCAGGCCACCCAGTCGGGGCACTCGGGCTGCCCCGACTGTTCGGGGTGTGGCCTGACTCCCTTATTTACGCGCGGTTTAACGTCAGGTTTCCACTTCGCTAAGGATCTGACGCAACAGATAACTCGGGATACTGGATTATGGCGTTGCGGGACTGAATTCCGGGACTACGAGTGGATCTGGCCCGTATCCGTTATCTCCAATATCACCTTTCAAGAAACCTACTTCGATCAGATACCAGATGCTAACAATGGGAATAAAACTAACCAGCACGAACCATCCTGATCGACCGCGATCATGACAGCGCTTGACGTTCATCGCCAAGCCGGGATAGATCAAGAACAAACTACCGAGAAAATACGGCACAAAGAATCCATCTTCGCCAAAAATTATCAAAGTTATCACCGCCCAAATGAAATGTGCGAGTCCTAACAACAAACAGTATAGCCAGTATTTTGCCCGGTTGATTCGCCCATTTAACGAGAAAAGAATCTCCTTGGTACTCATAAGACGCCTCCAATTAAACTATTACTTGTTGTGTCAGGTCTTGCGGCGTAGCCGTGCCTTTGGCGCACTTCGACTTTAGTCGGAGGGTGTGACCTGACACCCTTAATTTACTTACGAATCATCAGCTGCTTCAGGTGGCAACCAGTCAATGACGGTACCGCCGGCTTCATAATAATAGGGGCTAACGAGCCAATTTCTACCACGCTCGCGTGTAACTCTGAAGTCACGAACCACAAATATTTTTCTTGCGTGAAGATCGAACTGTTTAGCATCGAGAGCTGGTACTGGATCGAAAATATATAGTTGCTTCAAAACCTCAGCTTTCTCCTCATCGGGGATAATGTACTCTTCGATCTCCACACCGTTGATCTCTGCCGGTATAGTGGGAAATGGAAGCCGTTTTTCCTCGTCACCAGGTAGATTCATTTTAATCTCCAATTTTAAAAACGCACTCAATCCCGATGGGTGGCCTGGCTCTTCAGAGCCAGGTTTCTCCTAGTTTTTGCTGGTTATAGATGTCGTGGCATGAACAGTGATCACTACAGGACACCCTCTATTTTCCTTATTTGTTCAATTCCACGCATACGATGCCAGATGTAACTAATCTCAATTAACGATATCACAGCAGCTATGATGGCCAGCCAGCCTGGTAATTGTTCCCATTCAAGAAAAACATACCAGGGAAGTGCCCCAACAAATATAGCAGTAACGCACGGACCTTGAACAGGAAGATACGACATATAAGCGAATATACAAATTGCCCAGCAAATCACCTTGGTTACAAAAGAATCGAAGACAAGTGCAATAATAAACGGTACTATCATGACAGCTGCAATCATTGCGAGGTTTTTCCAATGAAGATAAATTTCGCCCTTTCCTTCAATTTCGATATTTCCTGTCCACATAACAGCATTCTCCTTGTTCTTAATGTTGGTCATTGCCCAGCACATATATCAAGTTATCCAAAGGACGGGTGGCCTGGTCCTTCAGGACCAGGTTTCTCCTAGTTTTCGCTGGTTATAGATGAGATCCGACCCTCAAGGGTCGGGCCACCCGTCGGTAAAGCTCACCAAGAATTTTTGCGAGTAAAAGACGGTTTTGATCTTCGTTGGTCATAAGTTCTCCTGATCTATAAGTCTTATATTTACTGTTATGTCAGGTCATGCACTTCGACTTTAGTTAGAGGATGTGACCTGACACCTTTAAATGCATCTCTTCCCACGCTGAGATGGGGGGCAACGGGCAGAATACAGCCTATGGGGCTCTTCTTCTTTTTTTAAATGTTTCAAATTTCTTATCCAATGTGTAGATATAAAGTAGTAGGGCATTTAAAAATATTATAGCATCTCTTGCATCATTTCTTCTAATTGTCACATTAAATTCATGGGCTGCATCATTGCCAATTAATCGCAATTCTGAAGCCCAGTTATAGAGTTTTTCATCAATTTTTTTTGCATTATGTAATGATTCAATTTTATGGGATAGACTCTTTCCCTTTGCACCAAGATCCAAACAGATAGCCTCTAGACTTTTGCGGCACATAATAATTGAAGGTTCAAATAGATTTTTGTCAAAACACTCTTTCGCTTTTTGGTACGGTTTTGATACTTTTGTTGGGGTTGGGCCAATGGATAAGAGCTGTTCACTTTGAGTAGGAAAAAGCTGTTCAATATCCTGGCGGAATGTTCCGGCTTCATGATGGTCAAGATAAGTATATTTGTGAAGAAATGGGGATTCACACTTGGGACATTTCCTGAGTGAATACTCTTCATGTTCATAGTCAATTTCTGACTCATCGCATACAATTTGATTCGGTAGAGGTGCAGGATCAGTACAATAAGTTGATACTGCGGATGTTTCTACAGCAAATCCACAATTATAGCAGTAAAAGACTATTTCAATTTCATTATTCATAGTATTATATACCTATTAAGTTTGCTTTATGTCGTGTCGGGTCTTGCACTTCGACTTCAGTCGGAGAGTATGATCTGACACTTTTATTGATAGAATTCAATCACACAGCTAAACTATGGGACGTATTGGCTTGGGATTATCTCTTTCTCATAGGAATTGTGCTCCTCTTAGTAGAAAAGAAAAAGCAAGTATGAATCCTAAAATATGACCGAAGAAACTACCATATTCGGTGTAAAGGTCGTTTTGCAGATCGTATAAATCTGCATTACCTGAAGTTTGCATTAGGTCAAGAGTGCCAGACTTCCCAGCTTTGACATTGGCAATACGTTTACGATCGTTGCGGATGTTCATAAAAAAGGGGATTAACACCATAAGTATGGATACTCTTAGAGGTGTGTTCTGTGCAAGTATTGTAAGTAGATACACAGCAAGCACTAGGGCTGCAGTTTCTTTCGCGACACGTACAAGAGGGCTGAGCCATTTCGCTTGCCGAAGCACAGGGATTAGAGGGAAAATCGGCAATTCAGATAGTGCACCGATAATTACGATGAAAAAGATGGCGACTGCATACGAGAGCAATGACCATAGTGTAGTCATTCTATACCTCCTACTTGCTGGTTCGGGTTGTTCTTCCAGCAGGT
>CBDUWK010000053.1:0-9657 GCA_965370905.1 uncultured bacterium
TCCCTCGGATATCTCCGCGTTCACACCAATAGGAAGGGTAATTCGTTTGAGGAAATGGCCATACGGCAAGCCGGTAAATATGGGAATGGGTCGCGACGACGTCAGGTCAATAAGTATTTCTTCGAGGGAGAGATGTTTATCACTATATTTTTTAGGCCAGCAGTCAACCATGCCACCAACAATTAGCGCGGAAATTCTGTCAAATATTCCGGCATTCTTCAGATGTGTAAGCAGACGGTCAATTCGATACGGTTTCTCGGCAACCTCTTCAATAACTAAAATGGCCCCATCCAGATCAGGTAGGTAGGGCGTCCCCAAAAGTGAGGTTATAATAGATAGACACCCCGGGAAAAGTCTGCCAGAAACTTTACCTGGTCTGATGGCATTTAGTGTCCCATCCCACAACGATTCTGGTGGACTCTCAGCACCGATGAGTGAATTGAGTGAGCTCCTGGCAAGATCAGGCAAGCCATCTCCAACTTCGCACACCATCGGACCGCTGAAAGTAACCAGACCCGTTCTGGTAAAAAATGCCCAGCTGAGCGCGGTTAGGTCGCTGAAACCCAAAAATATTTTGGGATTCTCAGCGACTAAATCGTAATTGATTTCTCTTATTAATCTCCCTGCGCCATACCCTCCACGAGCACAGAAAACAGCCTTTATTTCAGGATCAGTAAAAGCGTTTACCAGGTCTTCCAATCTTTTAGAGGTTGAGGCTGAGAAATATGCCTGGCGATCTTGCACATATTGTCCCAGTTTTACATTATAACCCCAACTCTCCAGTTCATCTTCTCCTGTATACAAGCGCTTTTTTTTAGAGGGGCTAGACGGCGAGACAACCATCACAGTATCGCCGGCTTGCAACGGTTTGTGTTTTAGGATATCCACAGGCGTATTTGTTTGCTTAAAATTCACTCCACAGGGAATTCACCAAGCGATAATCCCCGTAACCTTCTTGATCCTGAAAGATGAACTTGCGGTTGATGTCGTAGTAGTACCAAATCTCGTAAGGTTTGGTATTAATGTCGAACGGGTGTCGCTCAATATCTGTTGGAGCTCCGTAAATGATGTAAACATGTCCCATGTCGGATTCCCACCCGTCGCGATAGCCTCTAAAATGTTCATTAGCGTAATTCACCCGGCGGTAATACTCCTCCATCTTCTCGTTGGCAGGGGTGGAAGGTGTGGGATCTTTTTTCTTCCAGAATTCTCTAAATATCTCTTCGCGTTGGGAAGCACGCGCTTTGGTGAGTTGACGGTATTCCCCATCACTGGCAATATATTTTAGCTGCCGGATCGCCATATCGAGATCGTGGATATAACCAGGAAGGTTTTGTAATAACAAATCGAAAGGATAGCTGCGTAAAATAGTCTTGTCGCCAACTTGTGCTGCCACAATCATTTTGTACTTTGAGTCGGTCAGAGATTTGGTTGGCAGAAAAAGCGTATCTGTATAGTAATGTGCATCATCCTGGAGTGGCACTGAACCCGCAGCCGCGATTACATTTTCACTATCTATCAATCGGTATGATAGTGTTGTATTTGAAGGGTCTTGACAATAAAATTTGTAAATCGCACGCAAGGAATCACCCTGAATTAGCCCGGAAGTCATCTGTGCCTGGCCTGTTGAATCGACTAATACAATATCCCCCAATCTAAAATCGTCTCCCCACTCCTTTTTATCGAATTTCAACTCTTTTTCCAGGTAGCGTCTTTTTCGTGATTCACGGTCGGTGAGGTCAATCCTCAAGAAGAGTCGTTCCGGAGCTAAAGTAAAAGAAAATGTGGTTTGGTCTCCCTTCAGGCGTGAATTGGTCTCAGTGTAAGTCTCCACCACGATCTTTCTATCTGCATGATCATAGCTGGCCAGATGCTCTTTTTTATCCCGTAGGCTAATATCCACTCCATAAGCTGCTTCGTAACAATCGTCTTCCCTGACAAACTGGAGGTCATCGTAGACTATGCGGACGTGTACTTCAATTCGGATGGAATCGACATCGCTGGTGGGTAACCGGAGTGGCAGGGCTCTAAACTCCGGCAGACCTATGAAGGAATCATTATAAAGTTCAGGCTGTGCGGACGTATATGTTGAAATGCAGGGAAAAAGCAAGGTCAACAGAATTAATTTCCTCATCACGATCCTCAATTGCTACTTTTTAATGGGAGAGATGGTCCAACCAGTGAGTCGACCGGTTGAGCGAAAAGATCGTATTCCGTGGCCGATTCGATTCTAACACTTAATTTACTTCCTGGTGCGTATTCACCGGAAATCAGTATTTCTCCGTCAAGCTCCGGTATCTCCTTTCGACTGTGGGCAATACTGTACCCAGAATCTGCCTCAAAGGTATCAACAAATACCTCCTCTATACTACCTACTCTCGAAAGGCAATACTCAAATGAGATTTCACTCTGCAACTCCATCAATCTTGCCTGTCGTTCACTTTTAATCTCATCCGGAACTTGATTTGGCAGACTCGCTGCAGGTGTATATTCTTCCGGGGAAAATTGGAATGATCCCAATCGTTCGAAACGCATCTCTTTTATAAAATCGAGCAGTTCTTCGAAATCGTAATCCGTTTCACCCGGAAATCCAATGATGATCGACGTCCTGATGACCACGTCTGGCATATATTCTCGGGCGAGGTTGACGATCCTGCGGATTTGCTCCTTCTTTCCCGCTCGCCCCATGCTTCTCAATATTTCATCTGAGGCGTGTTCGATGGGAAGGTCGAGATACCTGATAAGTTTCTGCTGTGAAGCCCAGAATTCGATTAATTCCTCATCACAGGCTGGCGGATGAAGGTAGAGCGGCCGAATCCACTCTATATCATCAATCTCTACGAGCGCTTCAAATAACGATTTTAACAGACCATTGCCTTTTCCTTTATCAAGGTCCTGGCCGTACGAGTTTAACTCCTGTGCCACAGGAAGTAGTTCCTTCACGCCCTTTTGAGCCAGCAATCGTGCTTCAGAGACTATCTCATCTATCGGCCGACTCCGATATTTCCCCCTGATTTTTGGAATTACACAATAAGTACAGCCGCGTTCACAGCCATCCGCTATACGGATATAAGCGTAATGAGCTGGCGTCTGGAGCCGTCTCCTGAGGTGGGGATTTGCACCAGGGATTACCTCATTTAAAGTTAACTTTTTTAAAAGAGAAGGCCACTCCTCCACGCCGAAAAAGCCGTCCACTTCGGGGAGCTGTACCGTTAACTCCTCCCGATACAACTGCGGAAAACAGCCGCATACATATAGATCCTGGCAGATTCCTTCACTCTTTAATTTCGCTGCCTCCAATATGGCATCGATGGCTTCTTCCTTAGCTTCCTGGATGAAAGCACAGGTATTGACTACTATGACTTCAGCTTCTGCAGCATCGTCGGTTATTAATACCTCGCTATCTTCAGCCCATCCAGCCAGCATTTCGCCATCCACCTGGTTCTTAGCACAGCCCAAATTGTGAAGGTATAGACGCTTCACGCCGTTACCTCGTCGGATTCCAATATTGCGCGGGCATAATCCTGTGGATCGAATGGCTCTAAATCTTCCGGCTTTTCACCGAGTCCGATGAACCTGAGAGGCAAGTTCAGCTCACGGCAGATGGGGATAACCGCTCCCCCTTTAGCGGTCCCATCCAACTTGGACATAACCAATCCCGTAACTCCGCATATCTCCAGAAACGCTTTCGCCTGCTGCAAGGCATTCTGACCTGTAGTGCCATCGAGAACCAGCAATACCTCGTGTGGCGCCCCTTCATCCTGCTTGGCAAGGACACGCGATATCTTAGCCAACTCGTTCATCAGATTCGCTTTATTGTGCAGACGTCCAGCGGTATCAATAATCAATAAATCGACTTCCCGCACCCGGGCTGACTGCAGAGCATCGAAAGCCACCGCAGCCGGATCAGCTCCGATCTGTTGGTGCACCACAGGAACGTCCAGCCTTTTGCCCCATTCCATCAATTGTTCGGTAGCAGCGGCGCGAAATGTATCCGCAGCAGCCAGCATCACACGTTTGCCCTTATTCTGAAAGTGATGAGCCAATTTTGCAATAGTGGTGGTTTTACCGCATCCGTTGACCCCCACTACGAGAATCACCGTCGGTTTAGCTCCCAGATTCAAGTCCGCTTCGGATTCTGCCGGATTCATAATTTCACTGATGATCTCGTGTAGAAGACCGAGAACTATACCGGTATCTTTACCGTCGGCAGATTTCTGGCGTACTTTCTCTCGTAGATTATCCAGAATCTCGAGTGTGGCGTCTACACCCACATCCGCTCCGATCAATATCTCCTCTAGATCCTGGTACAGATTTTCATCTATCCTGGAGTGGGACTTGAGCACATGCTTGATTTGCCCACCCAGTTTCTGCCGGGTTTTCTGTAATCCACCTTTAAGCCTGCTAAAAAATCCCATGTAATGCTGCTTCCTTCTTTCTGATTAAACAGTAAATCCTACTTCCAGGCTTTAACCGCCCAGTGTTGAAGAGTTGCTTCTGTTCTGGGCTTAAGTCTGGGGTCATCGCCGAAAACCGGCTCTTTATCGTCATATAACCGCTTTCTTTCTTCCAACTCGAGACGCGCAAACCCGCCTAAGAGAGCTCCGATTTCCTCCGGTGTGAAAAAGTGGTGCGGCACTCCAGCCTCGATACCCTGTCTGTGGATGAACGTATGCGGTTCGATTTCATCACCTTCACCGTAGCGTGCATCCTCCCGCCCTATAATCAGCGAGAAGAAGGGGCTGCCCTTTTTCAAAACTCTATGAATGTCACTAACAGCTGCTTTAAAATTTTCAATAGTGCTATGGTTCAGCACATTTATGGAGATCACACCACCCAGGGATCCATCTGAAATAGGCAGCCTGGCCATGTTCGTGAGGAGCAACTCTGCACGGAGGGTTTTCGCGTTCAGCCAAATCCTTGCCAGATTCAATCCTACGGGTGATATGTCTGCACCGATGACAGTCAGCCCTGCCTCTGCCATTTGGATCAGATGCCGTCCAGCGCCACACCCGAGATCAAGGATCGGGAAATTTGAAGCGATCTCGTTTATAAAAAGTTTGCCCAGCGGGTCCGGATCGCGGATCACTTTGTCCGGATCCTTAAATAGCTGGTTCCAATCTGCACACATAAAAAAGTAATAGCGGGAATAAAGGAGTTTTTTATTTGGGGGAAAGGGGCGGCCCCCACTTCAGTTTTTCGCGCAAAACGTCATAGAAATACTTATCACCGAAGAGAACCAGCTTAACATAGAAATCGGCGCGGCGAATCAGCACTTTGTCGCCATGATTAAGTGACCGTTCTATCTGCCCATCAGCTACTAAAGCTAATTCGTCATGCTCGCCGGCAATATATGCTTCAATTTCCTTATCGGACCCAATGATGATGGGTCGGTCAGCTAAAGTATGCGGTGATATGGGATTGACAATTAACGCTTGTAATGTCGGCTCAACAATGGGTCCGCCAGAGGAAAGTGAATAGGCTGTTGATCCTGTAGGTGTAGCCACGATCAATCCGTCTCCGGTATAGGTGTTCAGATACCTGTCGCCGATGGTGGTGCGAATGCTTACGACCCGCGGCCAGGCGCCCTTGGCGATAGTTATATCGTTTAAGGCGAAATATTCCTCATCGGTTCCTACAACTGTACAGGTCAATGCCATCCTGTCTTCAATACGGTATGATCCATTCAGAAGCTCCTGGATGCGGGGGTGGAGATCGTCCAGAGAGATTTCGGCCAGGTAGCCCAGGCCGCCCAAATTAACACCTAGAATGGGTTTCTGATAGCGCCCGACTTTACGTGCGGTTGCGAGAAGAGTCCCATCTCCCCCAAATGAGAGAATCATGTCGCTCAGTTCTGCGAGCTTATCATAAGGAAAAGACTGATCCTCAGGCTTCTTCAAGCCCTCACGTAAATCATCGCACACCAGTATTTTGGGACCCTTGCTTTCGATCCACTTTAGAAAGCCGGGTAGAACGTCCCATATTTTCTTCATCTGGGTGTTGGCGATGATGCCGAATGTCATGCGGTTTGGAGACACTTTGCTTATTCTCTTTACTGGTAAACCTGCTTGCTTGTCCCGTAAAAAATTGCTGCGCTGTATCAGCAATCGATTCAAAATCCAAACCGATACGCTGCAACAACAGAGATCTGCTCCCCTGCTCAATGAATCGATCTGGAATACCGATACATTTTACCCTGGGAGGCTCGATATCCATTTCGGAGAAGGCTTCTAACACTGCTGATCCAAATCCACCTTTGACTACTCCCTCCTCAATGGTCATTATGTGGTCAAATTGTTGACCTAACTCCCTGAGTAGTTGAATGTCTAACGGCTTCAAGGTACGCATATTGACGACAGTCAATGGCAAATCGGCGTCTTCAAGCAGTTGGGCGGCCTGCATAGCTTCCCAGAAGACAGGACCCAACGTCAGTATGGCACCTTTGCTTCCGACTCTTGCGACTTCGCCCTTTCCGATTTCCAGCGGTTTCAACACAGGATCCAGAGGACATCCTACACCTGTCCCGCGCGGATAGCGTAACATTACAGGGCCGTCTTTCCATGCAACTGCGGTCTTCAGCATATGTCTCAGTTCGTTTTCATCCTTGGGCACCAAAATTATCACACCTGGGATGTGACGCATGTAACTCAGGTCGAAACAGCCGTGATGTGTGGGCCCATCTTCCCCCACCAATCCGGCTCGATCCAGGGCGAATATAACTGGCAGTTTCTGCAGTGAAACGTCGTGTATCACCTGGTCGTAGCTGCGTTGTAAGAAGGTAGAATAGATCGAAACGACCGGTCTATACCCCTGGGCTGCTAAACCCGCTGCAAAGGTTACCGCATGACCTTCAGCAATACCTACGTCGAAAAATCGCTGGGGAAACTTTTTACTGAATTCAGTCAGCCCGGTCCCATCCGTCATGGCAGCTGTGATGGCCAATATTGACTTATCCTTTGCCGCTAATTCAACGAGAGTTTTCCCGAATGTAGAGGTATATGACGGTACTTTCGATTTGCCATTCGATTTGCCAGTTGACTTTTCGAACGATCCCACACCATGAAATAAGGTGGCATTCTTCTCGGCGGGCGGATAACCTTTCCCTTTTTGGGTTAATACATGCACCAGAATCGGTCCCGAAAGTTCCTTTACCTGACGGAAAATATGTATCAGGTCATTCATCTCATGTCCATCCATCGGTCCGATGTAACGGAACCCCAATTGCTCGAAGAGAGCGCCCGGCGCTAACATCGCCTTGATCGAAGCTTCCAGCCGACCCCATGATCTGGCTATGCGTTCGCCCTGTGGCAGCTTGCTGGCGAAATCCAACAGGTTCCCTTTTATTTTGTTCAGTCGGGGATCGGTTATCAGGTAAGCCAGGTATTTCGATAGCGCCCCCACATTGGGGGAGATAGACATTTTGTTATCGTTTAAAATGACGATGAAATTGCGCTTTGAAGCACCAGCATTATTCATACCCTCAAAAGCCAATCCACCGCTCATGGATCCATCGCCGATAACTGAAATAACATGGTAATCATCACCTGCAAGATCACGCCCGCAAACCATCCCGTATCCTGCAGAGATAGAAGTTGAGGCGTGCCCTGTACCAAAAGCATCGTGTTCGCTCTCATTCCGGTTCGGGAAGCCGGAAATACCCTTAAACTGGCGATTCTGGGGGAAAGTATCCTTGCGGCCGGTTAAGATCTTATGTGCGTAAGCCTGGTGACCGACGTCCCATATAATCTTATCGTGCGGGCTTTTAAAAACATGGTGCAGAGCCACAGTTAAATCCACAACACCGAGGCTGGGCGCCAGATGCCCACCGGTAATGCTTACATTGCTTACGATGTAGTCGCGAATCTCGTCAGCCAACTCCGTCAGTTCAGGGATAGAGAGCCCTTTAAGATCGTCCGGAGAGCTTATTTTACTTAAATGGTCAGACAATTTATTTTCACCGAAAGCATCCATAATTCCAAAATTCACTATGCCGCTTAAGAAGTACTCCCGTGGTCCGACAGCACCTTCAATTTCTGTTCCGCTGTGTCCAGTTTCTCCTGACAAAGGGTAATCAGCTCTTTTCCTTCTTCAAATAATTCTACCGCCTCTTCCAGGGTGGGACTATCTCCTTCCAGCGCGGCGACAATCCCTTCCAATCTCTTGATAGAATCTTCAAATGATTTTTTTGCTTTATTCGCTTTATCAGACATGATCACAAAGTGTTAGGACTGACAACTCTTGACAACTGCTTGTGCCGAGCCGTGGTGAAAAGCGATGTCAATCGACTCTTTTATATCCAACTCACCTGAACTCGTCACAGGCTTTTTCTGTCCTGCTTTCCTCACGACAGAGTACCCTCTGGACAAGATTCCTATTGGATCCAAAGATTTATGCTGAGCAACTATGCGGTCAAACCGTGAACGGCGACGCTCAAGCAGCAGTGAGCCCGCAGAGTCCAACCTCTTAAACAATTCATCAGTCTTCTGGGTTTCTTCTCTCCACAAAGCCGGAACCCTCTGCCGTAAGATTGTGGCAGCGTAATCGGTCAGCCAGCTGCGTTGTTGTCTTATTTTAGACCCGACGATTCCCAATATTCGCAACCGTATATCCTGAAGTCGGTCGGTGATGGTTTCTCTATCAGGAAGAGACATTTCCACTGCTGCAGACGGTGTCGGTGCTCTTAGATCTGCGGCTAAATCAGCTAAGGTCACATCGACCTCGTGTCCCACCGCACTGACAATAGGTGTCTTGCATTCAGCAACCGATCTGACGACTACCTCTTCGTTGAAGGCCCAGAGATCTTCTGGCGCACCGCCACCTCGGCCGATAATAACAATATCCGCCCAGCCGCTCTTATCAAGAGCTCTTATTCCCTCGCTTATCTCTCTCGCTGCCATAGAACCCTGAACAGCAGCAGGCGCCAACATAAATTCCACCCAGGGTGCGCGTTCCCTCGCAACCCTTAACATGTCCTGCAAGGCTGCTCCATCGGGGCTGGTGACCAATCCCACGCGTTCAGGGAGCGCAGGTAGTGGAACCTTGCGTTCGATAGCGAATAATCCCTCCGCATCGAGCTTTCTCTTTAAAGCCTCAAAAGCCTGGGCTAAATCACCTACTCCGGCGGGTCTGATCTCGAAGCAGTCAAACTGGTAACGGCCACCACGTTCGTAAACCGTTATCTTCCCCTGCACGAGTATCAACTGCCCCATCTGTGGCACAAACGCTACATTGTCGGTTCGTCCGCGCCATAATACACAATAAAGCTGAGAGCGCTCGTCGGTAATTGTGAAATACCAGTGACCTGATCTATGTTGCAGGAACTGGGATATCTCCCCACGTACCCAAAGCGGTGGAAGAGCTCCTTCCAGGACGGCTTTTATCCTGGAGTTGATCTCATAAACCGTCAATGGCGTTAGATCCGTCATTTACGGCCTATGAAATGCAGCAGAATTGTTGCCAATACGCTGACGATTATACACAATTCCACCGGGACATAGAAAGTTACCGGTCCCTTCTGCCAATGAAAATTGAGGGGTATTTTTTCCAGGAAAGGCAGACGAGGCGATAAGTAAATTAAAGCTCCGATCAGAACTACCATCAGTCCGAGGAGCATTAATGACTTTCCCACTATCTGGATAGGCAAAAGTAATCACCCTT
>CBDUWK010000054.1:0-9552 GCA_965370905.1 uncultured bacterium
GGAACATGCACCGGCAGGGACATATACCTATTACGCCTACGTGGGGGACTATCCCTGGGTGATCAATCATGAGGATTCGTTCACGTTTGAGAAAGAAGGAGGCGACGGTGGTTATCTCGGTTCGCCTTCAGATTGGTTGTGTACCGGGGAGTCGTTCGATGAGATTGGCGGGGGAAGCTCCGAAGGAGTCCCTTCGGGACACCCTGCCCTACCCGAAAAGTATGCGGTTTATGGAGCTTACCCGAATCCGTTTAATCCGACCACGACGATTCGGTTCGATCTGCCGGAGGCTTGCGTGGTGAAGTTGGAGGTGTTCGATATATATGGACGCCGCGTAGGGGTCGGTCTTGCGCCGACCCGCCAATATCCCCCCGGCACTCACGAGATCACCTTCGATGGGGTGGGATTATCTTCCGGGATCTATTTCTACAGGATTGAGGCTGGGGAGTATATTGCCAGCGGGAAGATGGTGTTGATGAAATAAAAAAAGAAGACAGAAGGGGGCTGTCCCAAAAGTGTCACTCTGAGCGTAGCGAAGAGTCTCAGATCTATCGTAATTCTAATATGATTAAGAGATTCTTCGCTCCACCTTCGGTGGGCTCAGAATGACAAAATGACTTTTAAGACAGGCGCAAGGCGGGGATCCAAGAAAAACAGTCGGAGGAGCCATGTTCAGGAAGATGATGATTTTGGCGGGTGCTATTTGGGGTATAGCCGCCCAGGCACAGCTTTCAGGCCCCCTGAATGGCACAGTGGGACCCGGGATGAACACAGTAACAGGCGACTGCTGGGTAAATGCCGGCAATACTCTAACCATCCAGCCGGGAACTACTCTCTTCTTTGCGGGACACTATAGCTTGACTATCAACAGCAATGCGACACTTCATGCGGTAGGTACGGTTCAGGATTCTATCGTGTTTACCCGGCAGGAACCTGACTCATCCTGTGATTGGGGTGGAATTCGCTTCGCGTATGGCGCCTCGTCCAGCAGTCTCCTCTCCTACTTAGTATTGGAATACGCCAGATATCATCCTACCCCGAACGTCAATGGAGGGGCTTTGTATCTCCAAAGCAGCGGAATAACAATCACACATTGTACAATTGCCAATAATTCTGCACAAGGTGGAGGTGGTATTTACCTTAACACCAACTCGGTTACAATCTCCGACTGCATCTTCACAGACAATTCTGCATCTCAGAACGGAGGGGGCCTCCAGCTTAAATGGTGCTCTAATATAATAGTCAATAATTGCGTTTTCATCAACAATTCGTCGCATGGCACATGACTAACCACCTGTGGGGGCGGCGGGATCCGCTGCGAAGACCTTATGGGGAACTGCACGTTCAGTAACAATCTCCTCATCGCAAATACTGCCATTTCTAAGGGTGGAGGTTTTATGAGCACCGGAACTCCTCCCTATGCAAACACTCCAACTCTGATCAACAACACCATAGTGCAAAACAGCTGTACCTCGCCGCTCAGCTCTGCTGTGGGAGGAGGGTTGATGGTCGCTTCCGAAGACTCGGTTATTGGTAAGAACAACATCGTTTACGATAACTATTCAACTAATGACCCTAACATCTGCGGTACGGCGCTTTTTACCTACTCTTGTGTGGCAGGTGGCTTGTCAGGATTGGGTAATATAGCAGAGGATCCCCTCTTCGTAGATCCTTGGAATGACGACTTCCATCTGCAATCATTCGAGGGAAGTTATCACGGTGGTGCGTGGTTGCCAGACCCGGAGCATAGTCCCTGTATAGATGCAGGTGATCCCAGTTCGGCATTCAGCAACGAACCTCAACCAAACGGAGAATGTATAAATATGGGAGCGTATGGAAATACTGATGAAGCTTCTCTATCAATGATAACTTCAGTTGCCTTGGATAAAGAAGAAATCCCCACTGATTTCGCATTGTATGGTGCTTATCCGAATCCTTTCAATCCCTCTACGACGATTCGGTTCGACCTGCCAGAAGCGTGCGTGGTGAAGTTGGAGGTGTTCGATATTAAGGGGCGGAGTGTAGGTATGTCGGGGTCAGGGGCGACCCATTCCATAGGACAGACAAGCCCGACTATGGAGTATCTCTCCGCGGGCACTCACGAGATTACCTTCGATGGGATGGGATTATCTTCCGGGATTTACTTCTACCGGATTGAATTAAATCGAATGTCGGGGTCAGGGGCCCCGAAGGGACAGGCGACCTCCCAAAGGGACAGGCCGACTATGACGGTGGGGAAGATGGTGTTGATGAAATAAAAAAAGAAGACAGGAGACAGAAGTCAGAAGGGGCGCAGGGTTGCGCCCTTTTGTTATTTATAACAATGCACGAAAGTAATCTCCAAACCTACATAATGACAGACAAGAATCCACCAAAGGCGGACAAGTGTCTACAAACCTTCTGCCAGGTGGGGACACTTGGCAGCACTTAAAATGTCTATCCTCCCACTTGCATGAACATGTAAAAATTTCATTTCAAGGAACAGCATAGTACTAGCGACTGCAACATAATCCCTAAAACTGTTGAATATTGTGAATTTTTTTATTAAATTCGTGAAAGTACGCCTTAATTTGATAAAGAACGTTCCGCGTTTCCAGAATAAATAAGCAACTCTGCAATAACCGAAAAGAGGCTTGTGCCAACCGGATCGAGCAACAAGTTCAACACAATGATCAGGGCTGTCTTCCCATTCCTGCGCTGGTTTGACAATCTTTCTCGTTATAGCCTCCGCAGTGACCTCATTTCGGGGGTAACCGTCGCGCTGGTGCTCATCCCGCAGTCCATGGCTTACGCGCAGTTGGCGGGATTACCAGCCTACTTCGGTCTCTACGCAGCCTTCCTGCCGCCCACCATCGCGGCGATGTTCGGTTCCAGCCGCCAACTGGCGACCGGACCGGTCGCGATCGTTTCCCTCATGACAGCCACAGCATTGGCGCCCCTGGCAACTGCAGGCAGCGAAAGTTTCATCGCATATGCCATTTTGCTGGCGTTAATGGTGGGCTTGTTTCAGTTTCTGTTGGGTGTATTCAGGCTGGGCCTGATAGTAAATTTTCTCTCACACCCAGTTGTTAACGGATTCACAAATGCGGCGGCGATCATCATTGCCACTTCACAGCTCTCGAAACTCTTCGGGGTGCAGGTCGACCGGTACGAACACCACTACGAGACGATCTATCACGTAATCAAGGAAGCGATAAACTTCACTCACTGGCCTACTCTGGGACTGGGGATACTGGCTTTTGCGTTAATGTATATATTGAAGCGGATCAACCGTCGCATTCCCAACGTTTTAGTGGCTGTCCTGGTAACTACGTTGGTATCCTACTTCATTAAGTTTGAACGCAATCAATCAGTCCCACTGGAAAACATCAAATCGCCATTAGTTCACGAATACGTTCATGAATATAATCATCACATTGCCGTAATTGACTCTCTGGTAAGTAAACGGGTGGAAATCGCTAAACACCAGGAAGCAGAACGTAAATCCATGGCCTGCACGAGCTGTCACAGCGCTATGGAAAACGGCGAGAAACAGAAAGCCGATATAGGCGATATACTGAATCGGGAGCATAAATCCGCGCTACTGAGCTGGAACATAGAGATAACCGAGGAAGAGCTTAGAAAGTATAGATCAGAGCTGCGGAATTTTCACCTTGCCGCAGTGGTTGCAGAAGATGCAGATACAATTTTTTATACGTTGGGGCAGCACCCTCAGGACGCCAGGCTTATCGGACATAAATGGCGCATTAAGGTTACGAACACAGCTATCGACCCAAATAGAATATCTCTGATAGGTGGCGGTGCAGTAGTAGGGATTATCCCAGGCGGCTTACCAAAGGTAAACCTTCCCCGCGTCGACTTCAGCGCAGTCATGAATTTAGCTTCTATGGCGGTGATAATTTCATTACTCGGGTTCATGGAGGCCATATCGATCGCCAAAGCCATGGCGGTGAAAACCGGACAGCGTCTCGATCCCAACCAGGAACTCATCGGGCAGGGATTGGCTAATATCGTCGGTTCAGTTTCACAATGTTATCCCGCATCCGGATCCTTCTCACGTTCTGCGGTCAATCTGCAAGCAGGCGCGGTCACGGGATTATCCAGCGTTTTCGCCAGTCTAATAGTAATGATAACGCTTCTCTTCTTCACCCCTCTGCTCTACCATTTACCGCAATCGGTTTTAGCAGCGATAATCATGATGGCTGTTATCGGATTGATCAACGTGAAGGGATTCGTTCACGCTTATCAGGCTCAGAGATACGATGGAATTATCGCAGTGATAACTTTTATCGGCACTTTAGGATTCGCGCCGCACCTGGACAAGGGAATCATGATAGGCGTGGTTTTATCTTTAGTAAATTATTTTATTCGCAGAATCAAGCCTGACGTGGCATACCTGGCAAAATACACCGATGGCACCTTCCGCGATTCCCAGCGCAGGCACCTGCGTGAATGCAAACACATGGCGGTAGTCAGATTCAATAATTCACTCTTTTTCGCCAATGTAAGTTACCTTGAAGAGAGAATTCTGGAATTGTTATCCACCAAAGCGGAACTCCGACATATCCATATAGTCTGCAACGGAATAAACGAAATGGATGCTTCCGGTGAGGCGACGCTCTCGCTGCTGACCACGAGGCTGCGCGAGAAGAATATCGACATATCCTTAAGTGGAGTGAATGAAAGCGTGCTGGACGTAATGACTCGTACGCATTTAATAGACAAAATCGGTTATGACCACATCTTCGGCAATGTCGCTCTGGCCGTGTACAATCTCTACGATATAACGCACCGGAATTCCACTGAGGAGAAGTGTCCTCTCAAGGAGATTGTTCCGAAGGATGACGACATGTTTCCTGAAAAATTGGAAGGCAAAGAATTAGTGTTGCCTCCAGTGCAAAAGAGGTCTGAAAAACAAAAATCAGCCAAATCCGATAATTGAGGTTGTGGAACTCCTTATGAGCTGGGAAACCAGGTAATTCGGTATAAATATGATTATGAAACCAACAACACGAAACACCAGCGATTATTCCTGTAGGAAAAAATCATGGCGATAATTACCATTTTCAGCGGTTCCTACTGCCACAGCACAGAGATAGTGGAGAAGGTCGCGAGCGAGTTGAATTACAAAACCATAGATGATCTGCTCCTGACTGAAACTTCAGAGCGGTTCGATATATCCGTGGATCGATTAGATCGTTCCTTAGCGGATACACTCGGGGCTTTAAGTCGTTTCGGACATGAGAGGGAGAAAAATATTGCTATGCTGCGGTTAGTTCTGTCTGAGCTAATTCAGAGCGACAATATCATTCTTGCGGGATTTTGTGGCCATCTCATCCCGCGCACCATCGCGCATCTTTTAAAAATCTGCATAATCGCTAATTTCGATTACCGCGCGTCTCAGGTCTCAGAAGTCGAAGGGCTGTCCCCAAAAGACGCCGGTAAAACTATCCACAAAGATGATTCTGCCAAGTTGCAGTGGACGCAGCTACTCTTCAAAAAGTCGCCTTATGATGAGGACCTCTACGACATAAGCATACCCATGCACAGCACTTCGGTGGCTGAAGCTGTCGATCTTATAATTAAGCATGCAGGGAGCGATGCGCTGAAGACCACCGAACGCTCACAGAAAGCGGCTGAAGATTTCGTCTTAGCTGCGAGGGTCCGTCACACTCTGGCACAAGCGGGTCATGATACGGAGGTTCACTCCGAAGATGACAACGTTACAATTGTTATCAATAAGTATATAATGCGTCTGGAGAAATACGAAAACGAGCTTAAGAAGATAGCAGAAAAGGTGGAGGGAGTCAAGGCGGTAGCTACCCGGACCGGTTCGGATTTCAGTCCACCAGCCATTATTCCATTAGGAGATTTGGAAATGCCTTCAAAGATTCTGCTGGTAGACGACGAAAAGGAATTCGTGCAGACACTGTCGGAAAGGCTGCTCACGCGCAACCTCGAATCTTCGGTAGTCTACGACGGCGAGCAGGCTCTGGAATCTGTTGAAAAGGACGAGCCTGACGTGATGGTGCTGGATATCAGAATGCCGGGAATCGACGGAATCGAGGTACTGCGTAGAATAAAAAGGGAGCACCCCAGAGTGGAAGTTATCATCCTCACCGGACACGGTTCTGAAAAGGAAGAATCGATTGCCAATGAACTGGGAGCTTTCGCGTATTTACAGAAACCGGTGAACGTCGACCGTCTGGCACAGGTAATGAAAGCGGCGTACCGGAAAATCAATGAGTCGAAAAACGCTCTTGAGAATGACGAATAGCTAATTATGTTTTTTTCACTAGAGAAATAATTCTCGGGGTAAAAATGGCATTGTACGACAGAGTGACTTCCCATTTCCGTCCTAAAGAACCCGAAGGACCGAGTATCGCTCCCGCCGACCGCTACAGGAAGCTATGGCGGTTCGCCATCATGATTACTTCAGCCATCACCCTGGTTCCATTAGCGGTGATGACTCTTTTTAATTTTTATGATGATCAGAAGGCCTACAATACCGAAATGGAGTACAGGATCTCTCAGATTCTATCCAATACCAAGCGCACATTAGAGTTTATCGTGGAAGAACGGCGCTCGGCTTTAACAATGGTGATAATTGAGAAGAGCTTCGACGAATTATGCAACAAAGAGTATTTAAATGTCACTTTGCTAAACCTGAAGACAGCTTTCAGCGGTTTTATCGATTTAGGAGTTATAGATTCCAAAGGAGATCAGATCTGCTACAGTGGGCCATACAACCTTGAAGGAAAAAACTACCGGGAGCAGCCATGGTTTCAGGAGGTCAGCCTACGCGGCGTCTACGTAAGTGATGTTTTTATGGGGTTCCGCAACTTCCCACACTTCGTCATAACTATTAAACAGGATAAAATCGGCGGTGACTTCTTCGTATTGAGAGCCACCATAGATATGGAGCTCATAAATCAACAGATATATTCCATCGATC
Organism: uncultured bacterium; assembly: GCA_965370905.1. Lineage (GTDB taxonomy): Bacteria > Electryoneota > B3-LCP > B3-LCP > B3-LCP > JALGVT01. The sequence continues at coordinate 6,956 of CBDUWK010000054.1, forward strand.
TGGACGATGCCACCGACGCATTTATAGTTAACCAACATGGCACTCTGCAGACGGCATCTAAGTTTTATGGCAACGTTCTGGACGAACCAGGCATCTCTATTTCCTTACATTCTCGCAAAAACATCGTAATAGATCATAGCAAAATCGATGGTAGAAACGCTATCAAAGGTTACACCTATATTGAGGGCACTCCCTTCATTCTCATGGCGGGCACCAAGCTGGGAAATCCGCTACGTCACTGGATCTCGAGACGTTCCGAAATGATTTGGTTTCTCCTGATCACAATAGTCGTTGTCTTGTTAGTAATTATATATCGAACCACGTACATGGTGAACAGGCTACGAGCCTCCGATGAGCGGCAAGCCAAGGCTTTTCACAGTATGGAATATACCAACAAAATGGCGACTATCGGGAGGATGGCCGCGAGTGTCGCTCATGAGATTAATAATCCTCTGGCTATCATCAATGAGAAGGCGGGTTTGCTGAAAGATATAGTCTCTTTTACCGAGGAATTTCCCAAAAAAGATAAATCACTCGGACTTCTGACCGCCGTAGAAAATTCCGTAGAAAGATGCAGTAAAGTCACTCATCGTCTGTTGGGATTTTCCCGGCGCCTGGACATTCGCAAGGAGCTGATAGATCTGGAAATCCTTATGAATGAGGTTGTAGGGTTCGTCGGCAAGGAAGCTGAACACCGCAACATCAATATCGATATTAGCATGGATAAGAATGTCCCCTCTATCGAGAGCGATAGAGGCCAATTGCAACAGGTTTTTCTGAATATCGTTAATAACAGCGTGGCTGCGGTGACAGATGGGGGAAAAATTGACATTTCTATCGTTTCGGCAGAAGTCAATTTTGTGGCGGTTGTAGTCACCGATAACGGCAGTGGCATACCGAAGGAGAATTTGAAGAACATATTTGAACCCTTTTTCTCTACGAAGGGAGAATTCGGAACCGGGTTGGGACTTTCGATAACCAAAGACATAATAGAAAAGTTGGGCGGCAGGATCGACGTGAAAAGCCAGGTTAACAAAGGCACCAGTTTCACCGCTACGCTGCCTTTAAAATCCACGAGTGTTTTGGAGTAAGAGATGGAAAGAATCAGAGCTCTTTTGGTAGACGATGAGGAAGAACTGATAACGACTATGGTGGAACGTCTTGAATATCGCGACATAGAGGCTGACTGCGCACTTAGCGGCCCCGAAGCGATCGAGAAGATGAAGATCGGAGCGTTCGACGTAGCTGTAGTAGATCTTAAAATGCCCGGCATGAGTGGCACAGATCTCATCAGAATCATTCACCGGGATTATCCGCACATTCCAGTCATTCTGATGACTGGTCATGGGTTCAGCCTCGATGATGAGGAGGTTCCGGAAGGCGTGATCGACTACCTGCCCAAACCTGTGAATCTGGAGGAGCTCATATCAAAAATGCGAAAGGTGATTGAAGGAAAATGAAGGAGAGGAAAAGCATAGATCCTGAACGGATTCTGCTGGAGAACAGCCTCGCTTTTTTCGGCGCCATCACAGCTTCAGTTTCGCACGAACTGAACAATGTAATTTCGATAATAGACCAGAACAACGGCTTGTTATCCGACCTGTTGTACGGTGCAACTCAGGGGCGCCCTATCTCGAACGAACGTCTCCAGAAAATTGCGGACAGCGTCACCACGCAAACTGAACGGGGCGTGCGGATCATCAAGAGATTAAACTTATTCTCTCACAGCGTAGATGATCCCATCCGCGAATTCGAGCTGATTCATTTGGTGGATAATTTTGTAAAATTAGCCCAGCGTTTAGCCAGCCTGAAGAAGGTGAAACTGGATGTAAGTCATGAGGATTCCGCTTTAGTCGTAGTGAGCAGTCCCTTTTTACTGCAGCAGATACTCTTCTTATCCATCCAGAGAGCGCTTAACCACGCTCAGTCCGAAGATATAGTCAAGATCATAACCAGAACAGTTGATGGGAAAGTTTCTTTAGAAGTGCATGGAAGGCACGATCCTGCCGTTGAAACGGAATGGGATGAGCAATACGTCAACCAACTGACGTCTCTCATCGACGGCGAACTTGATATTACTGCTGAAGGCGAAGAAGAGATCATAAAAACCAGTTTCAAGCAGAGATCTGGTTGATCCGGGAAACGTTTCGTATGTAGATGCGTACAAAAGGGGTATAGGGAGAGATAAAATGGCACACGAAAGAGTTCTGTTAGTGGACGATGAGGTTGAATTTACCGAACTCCTCGCCGAAAGGATGAGAACCCGGGACATGAAAGTCGATACGGCGGATTCAGGCGCTAAAGCAATTGAAATGGTTAATAAGAAGCGTTATGATGCAATTATCATGGATCTGGCTATGCCCGGTATGGATGGAATCGAAACCTTAAAGCAGATACTCGGTGATGACCCGGATCAGCAGGTAATACTTCTTACCGGCCATGCCACCGTGCCTAAAAGTGTGGAAGCGATCAAACAGGGCGCGGTAGAATTCTTAGAGAAACCAGCCAAAATAGATCAGTTGATCAGTATTATCCAAGAATACCAGTTGAAAAAGAATTAGCTCACCGAAAAGCGCAGTGCAGAAACAATCAAATAC
>CBDUWK010000055.1:0-9540 GCA_965370905.1 uncultured bacterium
TAAGGTGTGTTTTAACTATCTCGAAAGCTTGTAATCGCCCCATTCCTGCATCCGCCTTCTTTATGCTGTATTTGTAAGCATATGAAGTGTTGAAGATCGATTGAAAAGCAGATCCACCCAAGCCTGCGACAGCTGCCAAAACAATTGCAGTAAATAACGCGACACCCGCCAATAACCTTTTGAAAAATGATCCATGTTTTTTGAGAGGCGCGATCAGGAGCATAAAAAGTGACGCCGCGCCGAAGAAGTATACACCCGCGCGCGCAGACGCCAGATAGATAGGCACCAAGAGCAAAATCGCTCCTATTCCTAAGTACCATCGAAATCCTTTTGCAATTATGAATCCCATAATCAGGCAGTAAGTGAAGGACATAAATACAGCGGTATAGCCTCCACATGAAAAACCCAATAAACCTCCAGATCGATCCGCCCGCATGCCTCCTGGCTTTGGCGAAATTGTTGAATACCATGTAAACTGCCAGATAGAAGCTGCCACCTGTATAAACGCTACTACAATGATGGCAATTACCAATTGACGCATAAGTTTCTCATCCGGTTCAGCCATTAAAATTAGAATAAATAGAAGCGGGAATCCAATATGTTTCAGCATTCCCTTGAAAGAAGCATACGCAGTTGCCTCTCCGCCCGCAATTGACAAAAACCCAAGTGCCAATATAAAAAACAGAATTCGATTAATTGGTATGCGAACAGGTAACATATTCGCAGTAAAAAAGTATTCTCGAATTAAGACCATGACTATTAAAACATAGCCTAAGTTTGTCAATGGTTTCGGAAGATTAAAATACCAGATGGTATATGTTAAAAAGTAACTCGCCAGACCGATCATAATTAAGGCAATGGTAAATCGAGTCAACACTGTGAAGAATATAAGCAGAGCAACAATTATCAAGAAAAAGTAATTACTCGAACCAATTATTGCATATGCTAATATAGCCGTAAAGGGGAGTAGAAATACAAGCTGCATGACTTTCTTACTTATATTGCTGATACTACAATTTTTTAATTGCTTTATCATTCTTTGCTTCGCCTTATATTCACTTTTCCCTCCAGTACAGCATAGATATAATTTATAAGCACACTAGCCTGATCTCGCCATGTCAATTCACTATCAGCTTTCCGTCTGCCCCATTCCCCCATTTGCTTAAGTTTATCTTTTGCCTTTATAGCTCTCTTTATCCCCTCAGCAAACGCTTTTGGACTTGCGTCTTCTACATAAAATGCATCATCACCGCTTGGTATGATGGCGCGGTGTGCGATCATTTCAGTGAGTAAAACCGGTTTGCCCATAGATAAATATTCCATTAACTTCAAGGGACTGGATACGCGCCACCAGGGGTGATCCGGGAGCGGAACGACACAGAGATCAGCCAGACTTATCCACCTCGGAATCTCCGCATAGGGCACAGTCTGTTTCAGTATTACCTGATCAAGATTTTTCCTTTTAATTACAGATTGTAGACGGTTCCACTGGTTGCCACTCCCAACGATGAGTATTCGTACTTCGGGATAATTTCTCAGGTATTCTGCAGCTTCCGCTAATCTAACCACACCCCGGTTTTGGTTAACCGAGCCGTGATAGAATACCACGAACTTTCCATTCAGGTTCAATTCTTGGCGCAACTCACTCGCATCCCTAGGTTGAAAATGGTTAGTGTCCACACCTGAGGTCCAAATAGCAATCTGATCAGGGAAATAATCGAACTCTGCGCATATCTTTTCCCGTAGCGGCTTAGTAATTGTCGTAATACCATCGAAGTTGGCTTTTGCATATTTTAACGATTTCGTGTAAACACTATAACTTTTACCACCATCATCCTTAACCGGCACTGTCCGTACGTCATGTATTAACTTAACTTTTAGGAAACCGATTTTTTTTAATATAACTACGAACCTAGTTAAAACTGCCGACATCCAATCTGTAATAATTACGTCCGGTCTATGCTTCATGCAGAGAAACGGCAGCGCGACTGTAGCGAGAAACCTGTATAAACCAAAACGTCCAAATAGCATTGGCAATGTGATGAAATATTCCGGTAAGGCTGCGCTCGGTCTTCCAGCGACCAAGCATGAACTGGTATGCCCCATCTCTTCGAATATTGGCGGAATGCCAAAGAGTCGGGTGTTACTATTTGTCTCCGTTGTAGAGGAATTAACCCAAAGAATTCTCATCACGTCATGATGTTATTAAATAGTTCCAGATATCGCGGTAAAAGCAAACTGATGTCATAATTCTGGCAAGCAAAGATTCTGGCTTTTCCTCCAGTTCGTCTGAGTTTCTCTCCATCATCAATAAAATCTCGAACCATCCTTTCCAATTCACCCAACGATGCCGCACACCCCCCCATACTTTCCCGTTGGATTACACCGTCCGGATCGACTCCAAGACTTAGAGTGGGAACACCACCTGCCCATGCCTGCTGGAATGAGTTTGGAAAACCTTCAAATTCACTCGTATTAACTAAAAGTGTCGCTTCAAGAATATTTTTATCTGCATCGCTTGGATCCAAAGGCCCGATGTAAGTGAAATTATCAAGTTCATCATCAGCCTGTCTGATTATTTCATAAATATATTGGTCCTGACATAAACCAGCCATGACGAATCGCGTCTGCAGATCCGAGCACCTTCTGGCCAATTCGATGAAAAGCTCCGGGCGCTTGAACGGTTTTATGTTCGATAACCATAATATCTCAGGTTGTACTTTTTTCGAGGTAATGGATTCATTATTAGTGATAATGTGATTTGGGATAATAGTGCCATTTCTGTCATAATGTTTTTGCAAGGTTTCTGACTGCTCCTTTGTCTGACATATGATGGCATCAGCTTTTAGAATTCCAAAATCCTCTATGTATCTATTTAAGGGATGCAGCAATAGGTCCAATGGGTTTCCTGCTTGGCTCGATCTACGCAGATTTTTATCGCGAATTACATCTGCTATTGAAGCAACTGCGAAAATGAAGGGTTTCCTCATTTTCCTTGCGTGGAATGCAGCCATGCCAGTGTAAGGATGACGAATCCTTTGGTAAAATATGTCAACACGGCTTTCAGTCATCGCTTTCTTCAGAGTAAAGTGGTTTAGCCATGCCGACCGTCTTTTCCTTTGTGGTAGTGCTAAAACTTCTATCCCCTCATGAATCTCTTTGTTGGGATGATCTGCCGATCTTTCACATATGTACACTATTTCCCAACCCTCATTTCGTAAATGATTTGCTAAAATCTGTACTTGCCTCTCCGCTCCGCCTATGTGGTCAGCATAAAAAGCAGGTAAAATAAAAGCTATCCGAGGCATCTCATTCCCAACAATATTCGATGGATTTCAGGGGCATGGAAAATGATTTTCTTCCCGTATGATCTATAGGATTAGATTGCAATACCATGCTCATGTTTTTGGTACTAATTTCGCATTTATCAGCACTCTCAGCGTAAACCGTTAAACCGGAAAGATCGGGTTCATCCAGAGTGCCGATTCTATCATATTTACTGTTGATTTTAACAGCATTCTGCTCAACCTCTACTTCAAACCTAAGGCGCTGACGAAGCTCGATATATCTACATAGCCGAGAGGGCGTCGTCACCCATATATCACCGACCTCCGCCCGCTCTGCCAACCTTTGCAAAGCCGTGTATGCTTCCCTTGAAAACGGTTTCTCCGGTGATACTCTTCCCTTACCCAGGTGCGTATAAAACAACATCGCTCCCTGAACTTCGACCAATCTCCGCAGAATTTTTGAGGTCAATAGTTCTGCTAAATTATCAGCTCCGTCTTTCTCGAAAAAGCCGTATCGCAGCATGTGGAATAGAACTGAACTATCGCGAAGTTTCTGAGGTTTTATCAGTTCATTGCTTAGCTGTTGCGGACGAATTCCCCCTGCACCTATACCACTTTTAAAGATTCCTTTCAGGGCATTCTTCCCTAGATCGATCCCACTCTCAAGCCAATCTGCTGGTTCAAGTGGTCGCTCCTGACCCACGACGTTCGTCAATTCCTTAATCCACACATATCGGATACCTGCCAGGCGGGCGATATCCCCATGATATTCAAGAACGCGGCTCCTATCTCCTCTTGAAGATGATTTATCAGGGACGTCTCCAAAAGAATCTGGTCGTCCAATATTCTGAAAATTGTGTATATCGCCGTGATTCGTCCAGACTGGCACTTTTAAACCATACTTTTCAAGTTCCTCCAATCCCCGTTCAGCGTGCTCTCGGAAAAAACCTCCCTTCTGAGAAAAGTTGCCCCAGGTATGCATAGTATCCAGTATCCCCGCAGAGATACCTTCCCTTATCGCCGCTGCATATCTGCTTACTTTTTTTGTATCCCCATGGAAGTATGAAAAGGTATCGTCCTGTTCCGGATGTACACTATAAAAATGAAATGAGTCACCTGTTTCAAGGTTTAATCCGGGGCCACAAGGAGTGTCCTTTCGACCGTTCAGCACATCATGAATGGTCTTCATCTGGGCAAAACTGGTTATGCCGTCGAGGTCGTTGCAAAAGGCGAACGCGGCTTTATACGGATAGGGAAAAGGGCGGATTATAATTTCCCCGCTTGAAGGATTGTTACTTGTCTGTCCCTGCATAATAATTTGTGTCATAAGTTATCAGAGAAACCACAACTTTTTCCCGAAATTTCTGGTTAAAGAGTTGCGCTCTTCTCTATCGAATGGACTCAGTATCTTTGAGAGGATTATGAATGCGGCTATGCCAACCACACCGCAGGTAATCAGTGTTAAAAGTTCTCCTGTGATTTTCGATCTCAGCCATTCGATCAAGACAAAGGTTGCAGCACCGGTAACAGCCAACTTAAACAAGGGGAACCACGGAAACGATAGAGGGAGATGACGGCGTAGAAAGAAATACATCAACCCATTCTTCAACAATGTGGAAGTTCCCGTCGCCCAAGCTGCTCCTATGGGTCCAAAACGGGGTATCAGTATAAGCGCGCTAATAATATTATAAATAGCGGCGATCTTGGAATATAATTGAACTTCCACCTTTTCTGTCGACTGCGCCATCCAGGCAATCGGCCAGGAAAAGCAGTTCAACGCTTCAAAAATTGCTATCAGGGCGATAATGTTGGCGGCGTTAAGATAACGTTCATCTATTATCAGGATAATCTCTTGCCGCAGCCCCATCAGAACGACCAGGACTGGAAGCGATAAATAAAAAGCCAATTTCGTCAGTAGATTGAACCTTTTCTGGAGGAATTCCTGAGTAGGATTCCCTGTGAACTGTCGAAACAGAATGGTAGAAATAATCAAATAACCGACTCTCAATGGCGTCAACGCCACGAACATTTCCACAATCCGTGCCGCGAAGGAGTAGATACCGGCAGCGGCAGGATTGAGATAAGCGCTGAGTAGGTAGTTATCGATACGGCGACTTAATATGATACCGCCCATTTCATTGAAATAGCTTAAGGTGCCATATCGTTTGAACCTCTCATTCAACTCGCCCAAACCCTCGGTCTGTTCAGGAATATTCTGGGGATATTTCACCTTCACAATAGTCCAGACGAAGAGCAGAGATCCCACCAATGCTGCAGCTGAAAATGCCCATATAATTCCTATGAGACCATAATCGAGCGACAGAACTAGTAAGTAGAACGAAGCCCTCAAAGCTGAAACGATAATGCGAATGACGTTGCGTTTGCGCTGCAGTAGAAATGTATCTAAGACAGTTTGCGACGTCTGGTTGAGTATCGTAAATACTAGCCCTATAGTGAAAATGGGATACAGGTCGGCAAAATCGCTGGAATTTAAAAATTCACCCAGATAATCGCGACCGAAGAGGCAGATCAGGGCGCCTAACAGTCCCAGCGAAAACCTGGCAATTAAGGCTCGATACACCCACTTGCGCAACTCACTGAAGAGGCCTCTTTCGTAGAGTTCCGGAAGAAATCTCTCAATGAGCGAGGGGATACCTAAGGAGAAAATTACCGCCACCAGCGCAATGGTATCCTGGAACAGGTTGAATACGCCGAATTCAGCTACCGGTAGCTTTCTAATAACGTAAACGGTCACGAAGACCGTCACTAATTTTTCAAAGAGCAAACCTATGTAGTTATATACCGTACTGGTAAATCCCTTGTGAATGTCATCCTGAATCACAGAGCACCGCTCCACAATCTGAGTTATTTTCCTGAGCCAAATAGATCATGCGAAACACGTAAGAAACGATAATGTAAAATCAGTCCATGAAAATTATGAGCTGAGGAATTAAATTTTTTGGTAAATCCATTCTGGGATATAGAACTTCCTCTGATTTAGAATCACTCCCAGCAAACGAGGATTGACTCTTTGCAATTGTTTCCTACAGGAAAGCGCCACCTCCCAGCGCGTTACTCCAGAGTTCACTACTAATACCACAGCCTCTATCTGTTTTGCCAGTGCCAATGTTTCAGCATACAGGGTGACTGGCGCGCTGTCAACAACAATAAACTGGAATCTCTCTCTACATTCATTGAGAACTCCCTTCATAATCAGCGAGCCCAGAAGATCTGCCGGATTTGCGGCAGGTTTGCCTGCCGTAATTACCCATAGATTCTTACGGGGCGTGCCCTTCAATACCTCATCTATCTGCAGTTCGCCATTGAGAAGCTCAGTGAGTCCACGCTTTCTATCAAGGTCAAAGAGCGAATGAATTGCAGGTTTGCGCAAGTTCGCGTCTATGAGCAAAATTCCACCGCTTATGGTTTCACCAGTAACCACTGGCAAGGCGTCCAACCTCTCTCGCGCTAACAGTTTTCCCCAATTAGCAGAAAGCACAGAGCATCCCTCCCTGCGGATAGACGAGGTTATCAGAACCGACTTAAAAGGATCCTGCATTCTAATTGTTTCAATATTTTCCTGGAAAACCTGCAAATCATTCGCTAACAAGCGAGGGATCTCCTTCTCTAAAGGATGTGACATCTCCTCCGGCGATTCCTCAGGTTCTATGGGATTCTCAGTGTCGCCCTTCTTGTCAGCCCACTTGAAAATATCTCTGTAAATGCTCACGGTTCTTTAAAAACTCCTGATAGAAACCAATGTGTCTAACTCCAGATATCTCTGTACATCTTCTGCGTTTTTAAATGAATGATCGAAGAAATCGACGAAGAAGGCAAAGGATATCCCTGCAAAAATTCCGAAAAATAGGACCATCATCAACTTCAATGACTTATTCGTAGGAATCGGTTGAATGGGCACCACTGCCGGGCTAATGACTTTTACGCGTACCACCATCTCTTTTTTCGTTTGGGATAAAAGTACCCCTTCACGCTGTTTGAGCAAGGCTGAATAAAGCTCTTGTTTCTCGTTGATTCCGCGTGATAGTCTCTCCAGTTCCAACTCCTTGCCGGAAAGTCCGCTTATCTGGTTGCGGATACCGGCTGCGCTCCTACGCAGGATCGTTTCCTCATTGCGCAATGACCCTATAATCGATTCCAGCACCATTGCTATCTCCCGGATCTCTTCGTTAATCCTACCCCTTAGCGCGTTTATCTCGGTCTCTTTTTCTTGCACCTCTACATAGGAATCCGTGTATCTTTCTCGCAACCTGTCTCGTTCGTACTCCAGGTTGCGTAATTGATTCCTTAAATCCAAAACCTGACGAATCTGTACATTGTCAGCACCCAAATTCAAGGCAGGTAATTCTTCATACGAACTGGAGTTAATCATAACGTGCAGTTTAGTCAATTCCGACTCCTTTGAAATTCGGTCGAGACGTACACCATCTGCGCGGTTCTCGAATTCTTTTAGCCTGGCAAAAAGAACCTCTCCTTCCCTGTCAGGTGAATATAGAGTTCCTTCACTTTGAAATTCCATCCGCCTTTGTTGCAGATCATTTAGTTCCCCTGCGGTCTCTTCTATCTGGCGTTTCAAAAAAGCAATGGATTGATCGTCCGAAAATATCTTGAAACGATATTCGATATAGCGATCTACCAATTCGTTGACGACCGCCGCACAGAGTTCAGGAGTTGTGGATTTATATTTTACTTTAATTATATTGGGATCAGAAGAAGGTGAAATAGTCAAATAACTGCCAACTATGTTAACCGCCTCCTGCATGGCGACTTCTTTCTCTTGAAGCGTTTCATATTGCGTTGTGTCCTGAAACGTATACAATTTAAGGCTGCGAATAACTCCTTCAAACACCGGTCGAGAAGTCATGATCTCGGATTCTTGAGTATAAGTATAGCTCGCTTCTCCGCTTCTCCCCGAACTCGAAATCCGTAACAGCATTGCCTTTTCGAGCTCCGGATCTCTTTCCAAGAGAAGTTTTGCTTGCGCCACGTACTGATCCGGCATTCTAAAGACTTTGATTGCTCCAAAAGCCAGTGTTAGTACCGAAATGGCTGTAATGATCCAAATTCTCTTGAACACCACGGTCAAAAAATGACGTAATGACGTTGCCCGGTCTGGTGTGTATGTCTTTTCCACTTCGTTTAAGACTCTCTGATCGTTAGGGTTAGACGAAGATATTTTTAAAATATTCGAAGGTTTTCAGCATACCGTGCTGAAATGATATCTTTGGTTCGTACCCGAATGATTCTTTTATCCTGGTAATATCTGCTTGAGAATGAGGCACATCTCCTTGCCGGGGAGGATCGTACCTTCTATCCACACTATAACCCACCAGTTCTTCGATGACTTTTGTCATCTCATTCAAAGTGATTCGATCTCCGCAAGCGATATTGAAAACTTCACCAGCCCCAGCATCACTCTCCGCTGCCATTATATTAGTGTCGACAACGTTATCTATATAAGTAAAATCACGCGAATTCTCTCCATCCCCAAAGATAGTCAGAACTTCATTGTTCAAAGCAGCACGTATGAACTTGGGGATTACCGCGGCATACTCCGAATTTGGATCTTGGCGAGGCCCGAATACGTTGAAATATCGCAAGCAGACTGTCTGCAATCCAAAAACATTGTGATATACACGACAGTATGTTTCTGCAGAAAGTTTCGCTGCCGCATAAGGTGAAAGTGGCGCCGGAATCATGTCCTCATGCTTTGGGAGCTCCGGGTTGCTGCCGTAAATGGAGGATGAAGAAGCATAAACCAATCTCTTCACGCCAGCACTACGGGACATTTCGAGCATATTCAGCGTTCCTTCGGCTATAGAGCGAAAAGACCCCACAGGATCAGCGATCGATCTTGGCACCGAAGGCAAAGCCGCCTGGTGGAGAACATAGTCCACACCATCAAAGGCCTGCAAAAGGCCGCGCGTTTCTGAGATATCAAGTTCATAAAGCGTAATATCGTTATGAAAGGATGCGATATTTTCGCGACGCCCCGTGGAAAAATTATCTATTACGCGAACCTGATGACCGCGTGATAACAGCCTTTCCGTAATATTCGATCCAATAAAACCAGCGCCACCCGTAACCAGATAAACCGCCATTATTCTCCTCTTATACCTTTCTTCTCCACTCTCTTATCCAAGCTAATAATCCTGCCAAACCCCCACCTGCTAAAATCATGAGGCAGAATTCAACCGGGAGTCGATAACGAGTCTGAGTAAAAAAAAATGAATAT
>CBDUWK010000056.1:0-9505 GCA_965370905.1 uncultured bacterium
TCTACATTATGGACTGTTCTGAGGCAACACCCGTTCAGGAAAATTCAATATCACCTTTTGTTTCCGAATTCAGTCTTTTCGCCCCCCACCCCAATCCCTTCAACTCCACCACAGTTCTCAGCTTTCAGTTGCCGGTTGCAACTAACGTAAAATTCGAAATATTCGACATAAACGGTTGTAATGTAGGAGCGCAACATGCTGCACCCCTACCAGGAAACCAGTGGTATCCCGCCGGCATCCATCATGTGCTGTTCGATGGGGCGGGATTAGCATCTGGCATCTATTTCTGTCGCTTGCAGGCGGGAGGATACACTTCTTCGGCAAAGATATTGCTGTTGAAATAATGAAATTCGATCTAACTTTCACATATGTAGCGGAAACGCCATTATCTTTCTAATATGAGGCAGCCATGAATAAGCCGATCATTGCATTATCTGCACTAATTCTGTTCGCTGTGCCTGCATTTGCCGGTGGATGGACTGCGTTGAACGGCACCGAAGAGCCCTATACCATCCAGGTTTTGGAGTCCGGTAATAACAGCACCGTTTTAAACTTCAAAGTCAATGGATACTATTCCAGTAAGATCACCATCGGCGGCGATGATTACCTCCTCATGCAAAAGCCTCGCAAGGAGAGTATGATTGAAGAGAAAGGATCGCCGCGGCTCCCTCGTATCAATCGCTCCATCATCATCCCGGATGACGGTATCATGGACTGGCAGGTGACTTCCTCTGAATACATTGATATAAAAAACGTCGATCTTGCCCCTTCAAAGGGTCATTTCTCGCGCAAGATCGATCCTGCAACTGTGCCTTATACTTTCTCAGATATCTACCAGCAGGATGCCTTCTTCCCCGGCAACCTGGTAAAACTGCGCGAGCCTTACATCCAGCGGGATTATCGCGGCATAGTAGTAGAGGTAAACGCCTTTCAGTATAATCCGGTCTCCCGCACTCTGAGAATCTATACAGACATCACCGTGGAAATCACCAAAGTCGCCCCCGGGGGGGAGAACGTTTTAGTTCGCACTCAACCCCTCGAAAAAGTAGACCGCGATTTTCACAAATACTATAAGCGCCATTTTCTCAATACAGACAACTTGGACTATACTCACCTTTTCGAAATTGGCGACATGCTGGTAATCTGCTACGACGATTTCATGGACGATATGCAGCCATTTGTGGACTGGAAGAACCAGAAAGGGATCCCCACTACCCTGGTTCCGGTTTCGGAGGCGGGAAGTAATACCACCCAGGTAAAAAACTATATTAGGGATTGTTATGAAACTACGGATCTCGTCTTCGTCCTCCTTGTAGGAGATGCTGCACAAGTACCAGCCTGGAGTACCGGTTCCGACCCTGTCTATTCCCTTCTCAACGGTTCTGACAGCTATCCGGAAATCTTTGTGGGACGTTTCTCTGCAGAAAACAGTGACCACGTTATTACTCAGGTTGAACGCACCATTACTTATGAGAAATACCCTGATCCGGCTGGCAATTGGTACCACATGGGTCTGGGAGATGCCGATGAAAGCGGACCTACTAACCATGAACAGTACGATTTTCAACACATTACCAATATCGCCAACAAATTAGTGCACTGGAATTACTCCCAGGTCGATTCGGTTTACACAACCTTCGGCGGAACTACCCAGATGATTGCAGATTTCCTTAATGACGGGACAAGCATCTTGAACTATGCCGGGCATGGCTGGTGGGGAGGGATGGGACCCGTTAACTTTACCAACTCAGATGTCAACAATCTGGTAAATGATAACATGCTCCCTCATCTCGTTACTATCGCCTGTGACGTCGGCAGCTTTGCAAATCACACCTGCTTCGGAGAAACCTGGCAGCGCGCTACAAATGCTCTGACAGGTGCTCCCACCGGAGCTATTGCTAATTACACTTCCAAGATCAGCCAGACCTGGTTTCCACCCTATGACATGCAGGATGAAGGGATCGATCTCCTGGTGAGGGATTCGGTGCAAACCTTCGGAGCCATGTGCTTCAACGGTTCCGGGCTAATGATAGACCTGTGGCCCCTCGGAGATTACGAATTTAAGAACTGGACTATCTTTGGCGATCCATCGGTGCAACTCCGTTCTATGACGCCTTATTACCTGAATGTCACACATGACGATACTATTGAGTACGGTCAATCGACCTTCGAGGTGACTGTTGAAGGAATTGAAGGTGCTCTTGCGGCTATTTCCCACAATGGTGAACTACTCGGCCACGCCTACACCAACTCGTCAGGATTAGCAGATATCGAAATAACCGGCCAGATTCCCCAGGGCGGGTACGTGACTTTGACGGCAACCAGCTACAATTCAATGCCCTATATCGTTGAAATCCCGGTCAGTGCAAGCATTCCCAATATGACCATCGAACTGACCTACCTTTCCGGTTCGCCGGTACCTCCAGGAGGAGGTTACCTGAGCCTGGACTTGTACCTGGATAATCTCGATCCCAATCCGGTTAATTTCGATCTCTGGATAGCGATTGAATATGAGGGTGGAACACCCACAACATTAGCCCAACGCAATTTGACCTTCCCGGCGGGTCACATCATCAATCGTCCGGGGATGAACTGGCCGATTCCTGCGGGCTGGGCAGCAGGCGACTACATGTTTTGGGGAAGGGTGGGTATTGAACCAAACCTGATCTGGGACGAGAGTGGATTCCCATTTGTCAAGGACGGAGCAACTGCCGTTGGCGGATTTACGCCCTGGATGCCGGAGGGTGCGCCAAATCCGCTGGATGATATCTTCGGGGATATCGAACGGGGTGCATATTCTGCACCTGCTGAATTCGCATTGCTGGGCGTTTATCCCAATCCGTTCAATCCAATCGCAACGATCAGATATCAACTTCCAGTGTTAAGTCAGGTCAACCTAATGATGTATGATATCCATGGCCGACTGGTCGCAGAACTTCTCAACGCCAAGCAAATTGCGGGGACTCATGATGTAACCTTCGACGCTTCCAGCTTAGCTTCCGGCATCTATATTTACCACCTTGACGCCGGCGAATATAGTACAAGTGGGAAACTGATTTTGATGAAATGAGGGTAAAATCAATGTCTTGAGAATGGGCGAACTCGGAAGTTCGCCCATTTTATTTGTACTTGATGTTGCCCTTTCATTACAACTTTTAAACAAGACTACACCCCCTGAATAAATGGCTGAATCTCTTGTAATTATTTAAAATCGTCATTACTTTTTAGCATTACAGTTAGTCATTAATACGCTATGAAAATACTTGGATCACTGGTAAGGATTATTTTTGCGCTGGCCATCTTTTATGTGATGGGCTATTACACGATGGTGCTCGGATTCAAGCGAAACCCGGAGTATCTGATTTGGAAAGTTCCAACCAACAGCGAAATCATCCCCGCTTTCGTTACCCCAGGCGACTCGATAGAGATAATCCTGTATAAATTTGAATCCTCCACGGGCCGTTACCGCATCAAAGATTTGAAAGTTGATTTCCTGCAGATCACTGGCAGAGATGGTAATGCGATAAGATGGAGACCGCCAAAAATTGGCACACCTAAAGGTAATTTCGATCCTAATAGAGACTTGCCCAGCCAGAACTTGGATTATAGCTTGAAGACAACCGCGTCGATAACATTTGCCATCCCTGATAGAGACGAATTCTTCGAATCTACTATGGTAATAAAAGTCAGAGGCAAGATAATATATCTGACTCACAATCCCGGGCAAGCAAAAAACACCATCGTAGAACATCCTATAGATATGCTGAAAACGATCACCATTGGTAGTGGGTTGGATCAAGTTCGTATAGAACAAGCAGGTGAAATTTTGGAAGATTTGGTCTACGTTAGTGTGGTTATAATTTTAGTCGGCTTGATTGCATTCGGATTTTTCTACTAATATAACTCTCATTTTTCGATGCAAGAGGCACTCACGGAAGCGCCTCTTTTTTTTATGCGAATTCTATTGGCATTAAGAGCTTTTTAAAAACAAACTAAAATATCCGGACTTGGCAGCCCGGATATTTTAGTTTTCCTAAACAATAATATAGCTACATCATATCCCAATCTATAAAACCTTCCTTTACATTCTTCATGGCATTGACGATCAATTCAACCAGTCCAGCGTAGTATAGCCCCGATTTCTCTTTAGCACCATAGTAATCGAAGAGATCGCGGATCTGACCCTTACAATTGGAACATGGGGCACAGACGTATTTGGGCTGTTCAGGTCCTGGCGGTTCATCTGCAAATGCATTCAGGATCTGCTCAAATTTCTTCCTGCCGCTGACCTGGATGCGCCAGTCTGTGAAGTTGTTCTGAGACATAATTGCCCAGCCGCTGCCTCCACCGCAACAGTAATTGCGAACCCCATGAGGTTCCATCTCACGAAATCTTGGAGCGATATGTCGAAGTACCTTGCGCTGTGGTTCCACAACCCCCATAGCGCGTACCAGATTGCAGGGATCATGCAGCGTTACCGGAAAATCATTTCTCGAGGGATCGAGGTCAAGTTTACCACTGAATACGATGTCTGCCATAAGGGTCATCGCACTCTCACGGGGGATCGTCTGATGGATACGATCTCCAATGACACCCATAGCTTTGCTCTCATGACCGCATTCACCCATGACTATTTTCTTTACCTTAAGTTTCTCAGCAATCTGGTAATGTTTCATTGCCACACGGGCGAGTTGAACGTCTTCATAGAAGAGGCCGTAGTTAACGCCGTCATAGCCAGCGATTTCACTGGACATAGTCCAGGAGATACCAGCTTCCTGCAGAATTAGAGCAAAGGCGCCAGGATTATCAGGCCAGGCCAAAAACTCGCCGGCGTTGTGAATCAGCAATACGTCAGCGCCTTCTTTATCCCAAACGGATTCGACCTTACTGCCGGTACGATCTTCCATGTCTTCGTCTATGAATTCAACATTATCCTTGACTACGATGGCGTTCATCCCTGTGCTAGAGCCGACTTCGAGTTGCTGGATGGTTCCTTTTTCGTGCAGGTCTTTGGGGGCTATACCTAATTCCTGACTCAACAGTTTGCGAATTTCGCGTGTTATCAGTCCATTATCTACACCGATGGGGCAACTTTGCGCACAGCGTCGGCAGAGCGTGCAGCGGTAAGACAATTCAGCCAGGCGTGAAATTAGAGTCCAATTAAGCTCTATATCGCCATTATTGAGCTTCTTCCACCAACTGCCACCTTTAATGTACTTGAAGTAAAGTCGTCGAAGTATTTCCGAGCGATAGGTGGGACGATAGATCTCATTGTATCCGCTGGCTTCATAGATGGGGCAGTCGTTAACACAGGACTGGCAGCGCGCGCAGTGTTCCATTGAGAGAACCAACGGCTGCAGAAAAGTCCAGTTGTTTTCAGGTGTAAAAAGCTTTTCAAGTCCCTCGATGAATTTCTGAACGAGTTTTTCTTCTTCCTCCTTAGATTTTGGTTTCGGAATGTTGATGACCATAGTGTCATCAAGTGTCGCCTCGAATGTTTCGCGAGCCTGCTCGGTTAACTGCTTAAATCCAGGCTGATCTTCCAATTTGTCGTATGGAGGTGGCAGCGGGTATAAGTCTTCCGGAGCCACATGAGCGAGCTGCTCTGAAGGTTGACTAAAGTCCTTAAAACTGAGGTTTTTCTTTGCTTCGGAAACCGCCATTATACTTCCTCCTTCTCTTTCTTCGGTACAGGACTTGTGGCAATATCAACCCAGTTTTTGTGACCATCGGCGCCCACGTGATCGGCAGCCCAAGTTACCGTCTGCTGGAGCTGAGGGTCTATTTTCTTTTGCATTGGATCTCCAGGGCGGTTGGTTTCGTCTTCCCAGCGGACGCAATGATAAGTAAAATACTTGGTGAAGAAGTGGGTCATGTGCGTAAACGGGAGGTAGAACATAAACACCAGTGTAAACATGATAAACCAGTGCGCCGAGATCGGCAGGTTAGGCATTACTGAAGGATAGATGAGACCAGCTAAAAAGCCGCTTGAATGGGTCACCCAGGCGACATCATTGGCCATCCATACCATTCCGGAAACGTAAATTCCACCCAGCATAAAAAGGTTGAGGTAGTGACTTGGCGTACTGAATTTGGAGAGTCCCGGGTCGAAGATGCGCTGGAATAACATGATCACCGCACCTATAGCACCAAGGACACAACCAATCCATCCAATAGCATTGATAGCTCGGGGTAAGATTCCCATCTCAACGCCCCCCAATGCCAGCAAGCTATTGAGTATTACCAGAGCTGTATTGCCAATAAGCAGGTACAATCCAAAATGCAGGGGGAAAGAACCGACCCACAGCTTCCGGTTATGCTCCCAGATGCCCTTAAGAAACAGTATTTCGGCTGCCATGGCTCTCATTTCACCAATATGATCCTTATGCTTGGGCTTGGTCCACCAATCGACCTCTTCTAAAATGGAGCCACCGTAATGGGCACGGCCCTTTTCATGCGGAAGTGGATAGAGCTCCCATCTCAAGTGGATAGGCATTCTGGCTATCCGGACTGCCCTCACTGTAACTGCTATTATAAACACCAGTACAGTAACATACGCCAATAAATGGAATATTGTCATGGTTTATCCTCTCTGTATTAATTCTTCAATATGTGGGTTTTCTAATTGTTAAATATTTGTCGTATCCAGACAAAAATATCCTACATCTTCTTGTCATTTTTGTATTCCCCAACATTTTTTAAGCTGCGCAACAACGACTTTAAGTCCTCAGTACAGTATGCTCCGAAACGATAGACCTCACAAGTTCGGCAAGATTCTCCTTCGCAACCCTTATCGTCATTCAGTGATACCCAGCAAGGTCTGTTGCTATCTTTTGGAGCGGGACAACCTTCTAATGTCTCCATACTGCATTTTCGAAACTCCCAGCAGGGAAGAAGAGCCCAGAGGCGCAGTATTCCTTCCAGATTTAAACCTCTCTTCTTGATCAAATGCTGGATGAGACGAATCCGCTCCAGATCTTCGATGCAGAGCATCCTGACATTCCCTTCAGTGCGATGAAAGATGATTAACCCGGCACTGTCATACTTGCGCAGTGCCGAATCAGAGAGACCAGTCATCCGGGCAGCGGCGCTGATGGTTATCAGGGGCGCAAGATGATCGATACCGGTTTTGGGCGCACGATCTTTCAGCCACTGTGCTAAATCATCCAAAATTTCGCTTTCTAAATTTGGGAAGAGAATTTTGTCGTGCAAGCTTCACTATATATTATAATAAATCTATACTTTAAAGTCAAGATATTTGTTAATTAATTAACTTTACAATTATTACTGAAATCCGACAAAATGAGATATGAACTGGAATAAAATAGAACTTTTGCCCTGTCAGATTGGATTGAAAGGTATGGTTTTAGTAAAAAAGAAAGCGCCAGAATAGGCGCTTTATGAAACCTTCTCACGTAAGCACAATTTATATATTTAAGTTCCCGGCTGGTCGCGAAGCTACCTTGCTATACCACGACCAATTCTGCCTTTACACTGGAAACTCCCCGTATCTCACCGGTCACTTCAATTAATTTTAGCCGTATCTCTTCGTCCGGAACTCGTCCTTTGAGGTCTATTATGCCATCTTTTGCCAGAACTTGTATTTCCAAACCTCCGGTTTTCGGGTTCGATTCTATGGTAGCCTGTACTTTAGCTTCCAGAGCTATATTCTTGAGATCGCTCTCTCGCTGTTCGGTTCGGATGAACTCGGGTGATTTAGCGAGAGCTGCTACCGTTTTGCAGGCGGTTTCCAAGGTCATGGTCTGGAGATTCAATACCAGGTCAAAATGTGCTGGATCGGACCAATCGACGTTGTACAGAAACTTAGTCCAGCGGAATCTTTCTTCATCCACTCTGTGAATGTATTGAACTGCCTGAGCCTTGTCGATGTCTTTCGTCTCCATCAACATAGCAATCCTCCGCTCGATGGGGGCAATGAGGCGCACATTAAGCACCCAATTCAAATCACTTAGCAGGAAATGCCCAGCATTGCCGTGATAGATTAGACATCCATCAGCGGCAAAATCTAAAAGCGCAGCTCTGATAAACGTAAGATATTGTAAGCGGGGATTTCCCGCACTACGCTCCCACGGTTTTGGCGGCTTCGACATCGCCTTGTTCAAATTATTCTCCGTTATACCATATTCCTCAGAAGCCTTGACTAATACCTCTCTGCTTATTAAATTATAGCACCCTAATTCTTCTGCCAGTAGTTTTGCCAGCTTCTCACCACCGCTCTTTGAACCTCTCGATAAAGTTATAATCGGCATGGTGGATCCTTTTGTTACTTTAATAGGCTATCTTTCTACTAAGATAACAAGAAGTATTTTCCTTGTCAAGATAAAGATTATTGATTATTTTTAACTTCTACGAAAAAGATGTAAACAGTTTCGCATCGATTGTGCCGATTGTTCGCCCGTGCCAATAACACCCCCTTGACGAAACTACGTTTTCAATCACTTCTTTCTTTTAATTGCCAAACCGATGGAATCAAGCGACAAGACGAATTATCTACCTCTTTTTTTTAACATAAAAAGCCAACCATGTCTGATTGTAGGAGGTGGTGATGTAGCCCTCCGCAAAGTCAGACAACTGCTTCGCTCTGGCGCCAGAATAACAATAATAGCTCCTGAGGTCGCTCCAGAACTCAGTGATATAATATCATCCGGAGGCTGTGAATGGATGCGACGTGACTACAGATCTCCAGAAGCGTCTACATATAGCCTGGTGATAGCAACCACGAATAATTCTACAGTCAACCGGCAAGTATATGATGATTGCCAGTCTCTGGGAATACCTGTCAATGTAGTTGACCAGCCTGATTTGTGCAGCGTGATTTTTCCATCAGTGATCAATAGGGGATTAATAACCCTTGCGATTAGCTCTGGAGGTAGAGTGCCGTTCTTAACTAAAGCGCTCCGAGAAAAGCTGGAGATCTTCCTCGATAGTATCGAACTGTTGGAAAATCCGGAAATCCTGATTAAGTTTCGCGAATTTGTGAAATCGAAGACTGATAACTTCAACCTAAAGAAGAAAATGTATCGGCGCCTTATGAATTATGCTGAAGAAGAGGCATTGCAGTGGTCGCCGGACCATCCGCCCTATGATCTTTGGTCAAATTGGCTGAAGGAAGAAGATGCTTGAGTGCCGGGGAAAAGTCATCAGAGTAGGAGCGAGGAGCAGTAAGTTATCGCTGATACAGGCTAATAATGTTATTGATCTGTTGTCGGCAAATTCTCCTCAATACCGATTTGAACTGGTAACGATAAAGACAATTGGCGATGCAGACCTAAGCTCGTCGCTGACCATCTTAGGCGGAAGAGGTTTATTCGTAAAGGAACTGGAAGTAGCCTTATTGGGTGGAAAGATAGATATTGCTGTGCACAGTGCCAAAGATCTGCCTTCCAGCCTGCCGGAAGAGACCATTATCGCAGCAGTGCCAAAAAGAGCTCCGGTCGAGGATGCTCTGATCTCAATTAATAAAGAAAAATTAGTGGATTTGCCA
>CBDUWK010000057.1:0-9374 GCA_965370905.1 uncultured bacterium
GCTCATGCGTACTGGATTCTATCCGATCCCGAAAGAAAAAATGCATATCTAAAGACAGAAGTTTTTAGTGAAAATGCTACCCCCAGGAAGCGGCCAAATACTAGCCAAAGAGATCCTTCATCATCTCAGCCCCGAGTTCAGAAATCGAGAGAAGGTAAAGACATTATCGTCCGTATGTCCTTAACTTTAGAAGAATTGGGCGAAGGTGTTTTGACTAAAGTGAAGTTTCGCCGAAAAGAGTCTTGTAATTCATGTGAAGGTACGGGTATTTCCGGAGGAGCAACCAGCACTCTTTGTCCAGCGTGCCATGACAAAGGAGAAGTGCCTGATTTGATTCATAACGAAGCACGGCGTACCGGCAGTCTGATGACTTGCCGGAAATGCGGCGGAAGTGGTCTTCAACCAATGAAAGCATGCCCGCAGTGCCACGGTTGTGGGCAGACACAACACGACGTCGCCATAAACGTTGGGATCCCACCTGGTTCCACTGCAGAAGAACGTATTGTCGTCAAGGGACAGGGCCATGAAGGTAATTTAGGGAAAAAATCCGGGAATTTATGTGTGATAATAAACCAGAAGCCACACCCTTATCTGGAGAGACAAGGGGACGATTTAAGCTACGAGTGTAAAATCACATTCTTGCAATGGCTTGAAGGGGGCGAACTAAAAATCCCCACCCTGAATGGGCCTGTCTCTTTGACACTTGCAGAGCGAGGAGCGCCGGAAGGTACCTTGAAGGTTGGTGGAAAGGGTATGCCGAAGAAAAATGGCGACTTAGGCGACCTTATAGTTAAATATCGCTTGTGTGTCCCTTCAAATCTGACCCGCAGGCAGCGCTCATTATTGAAAAAACTCGAAACCACAGAGGGTTTCAATCTCCATCATGATGAACGGGGATTCCTCTGCAGAAGTATTGATGACTAAATGTTGTCTTTGACTCTGCCCCCAATATTTGATTTTCTCAGGCATCAATCATTCCGAGTAGATTGAAAATGTAACTATATTTTCCTTGACTTCTTAATGCAAGTAGACTATATTTCACACTCAGATTCGTTGCTAAGTGCAATATAATTCTATCTCTAGTTGGATGATCCAAAATGGGTGATAGTAAATCCGAAAATCTTACGATCAGACCGCTGATTCCCGGCGATTTTGACGACCTTGTTCACCTTGACAGTATCCTCTTGGGCGGAGAAAAGCGACGCGAATACTGGGAAAAGAAATTTGCCATTTTTCGTCTTCGCCACCCGAATCTTTCTTTGGTTGCCGTTATCGAGGATCGTTTGGGCGGATACATTATGGGAAATATATCTGGATGGGAGTTCGGTGTCAGCGCAGGAATAGGGTGGGTGGAACTGCTCGGTGTGCACCCCGATTTCCAGAGAAAAGGAATTGCCAGCGAAATGATCAAGGAATTGCTGGCACAATTCAAAACCCTCAAGGTAGAAACTGTCTATACTCTGATCGTAGCTAAAGATACTCATATTCGAGATCTCTTCAGGTCCCTTAGATTCGATAACGGGCGAATGCTACAACTTGAGATTGATCTGAAATAAAGTCGTCCAGAAATTCAACCCTAAGATACCGCCAATTTGAACTCCGCGCAGGTTTACTCTTTTAAATTCTTCTGATAGGAAAAAAACTCCCCCTGGAACTGCTAAATCACAAGTTACGGATTCAACAAAATAAGTTTAAGAAAAAATTCCTTGATTTTGCAAATTTATTTGTTATATTATTCACGTTTACATAAAGTGAATAATGATGATTTGTTATAAATATACATAAATCAATCAGATATGTAAACTTTGGCAGGCTATGATCAAAAAATAATGCACTTGCGCCCGATTTGTGAGGTGTCAAGTTTTCGCTTTAATTAACAATGTATGTTTGTTGCCTGATAAGGGTATCAAAATTTACGCGCATTTGTAATTGACCTGCACATCGTTTTACATATGATACCAATTCACCAAGGAGCAATACAATGGTCAAAGAATTCCTCCAAAAACTGGAAGAGAAAAATCC
Organism: uncultured bacterium; assembly: GCA_965370905.1. Classification (GTDB taxonomy): domain Bacteria; phylum Electryoneota; class B3-LCP; order B3-LCP; family B3-LCP; genus JALGVT01. Next base: position 2,023 of record CBDUWK010000057.1, read on the forward strand.
CGCACAACCGGAATTCATCCAGGCTGCCACCGAAGTTCTACAATCAATCGAACCAGTCCTGGAAAGAAAACCCCACTATGTCGAACACAAAATCCTCGAGCGGGTTACTGAACCCGAGCGCGTCATTATGTTCCGAATTCCTTGGATCGATGACAAAGGCGAGGTCCAGGTAAACCGCGGCTACCGCATTGAATTTAATTCCGCCATCGGACCCTATAAAGGCGGACTTCGTTTCCATCCCACAGTTACCCTGGGGATGTTGAAGTTCCTGGCTTTCGAACAGATTTTCAAGAACTCGTTGACAACGCTGCCCATGGGTGGCGGCAAAGGTGGATCTGATTTTAACCCCAAAGGCAAATCCGATAATGAGGTAATGCGTTTCTGCCAGAGTTTCATGAGCGAACTGTTCCGTCACATCGGCAACCGCACAGACGTCCCCGCTGGTGATATCGGAGTCGGCGGTCGTGAGATAGGCTACCTCTTTGGCCAGTATAAGCGTCTTGTCAATCGCTTTGAAGGCACCTTAACTGGAAAAGATCCCAAATGGGGTGGCAGCCTGATTCGTCCGGAAGCTACCGGGTATGGCACCGTTTACTTTGCAGCGAACATGATGGCTGTCAAGAACCTGACCTTCGAAGGCAAGCGCGTTGCCGTCTCCGGATCCGGAAACGTCGCGCAATACGCCACCGAGAAAGTACTCGATCTTGGCGGTATACCCGTTACACTCTCAGATTCAAGTGGATTCATCGTCGATAATGAGGGCATAGATCGTGAAAAGCTGGCTTGGGTCATGGGTTTGAAAAACGTACGTCGCGGCCGCATTAAGGAATATGCCGAAAAGTTCAACTGCGAATTCCATGAAGGATTTGGGCTCTGGAAGAGCGGTAAGTACGATGTGGCCCTGCCCAGCGCCACACAGAACGAACTCGACGGCGAAGATGCCAAAGCCCTACTCGATAGTGGATGTATCTGTGTTGCTGAAGGTGCTAACATGCCTTCTACCCCGGAAGCGGTCGAACATTTTGTTGAAAAAGGTATCTTCTACGGTCCCGGCAAAGCCGCCAACGCTGGTGGTGTCGCTGTGTCTGGTCTGGAGATGGCGCAGAACGCTTATTTTAACGCCTGGACACGCCAGGAAGTTGACAACCGCCTCAGAGACATTATGAAGAGCATCCACGATGCATCATATGAGGCTGCAGAACGTTATGGCACTCCTGGCAACTATGTTAACGGTGCAAACATAGCTGGCTTCGAGAAAATCGCCGATAGCATGATCGAACAAGGACTTGTCTGATCGATAGTCCTGAATAAACCTTAAAATATTACCGGGGAATGTGTAGGATATCCTGCGCATTTTTCGGTAATATGCGCTTTAAATCCAAATCACAAAAAATGCTGGAAATCCCGCAAGATTTATTGTTTCACCGTGAGCATATCTGGATTCGCTTGGAGCCGCACGAATCAGGAGACAGGTACAGAATTGGATTAGACGAAATATTTCTTCAGGATGTTTCTACTGTTGAGCAACTCGATCTGCCCCACGAAGGAGACGAAATTTCCCAGGATGAAGTATGCGGCTTAGTGCGCGGAAAAGAGACCAGAAAACTCCTCTTTGCTCCACTTTCAGGTGAAATCATAGACGTCAACCTGGAATTACATGAGGAACCCGATATTATCCGCGAAGATCCATATGGTGTGGGCTGGCTGTTACTGTTAGATCCCGCTGACCCATCTGAAGAAATCCAGTACCTGCTTTCTGGTGAAGAAGCTGTTAATTGGTGGAAAACCGAACTTGAGATCAGAAAAGAGAGTACGGATTAACACTCTTCCCTAGGTTTTCATTAATCTCCTTGAACAAAAAAATATTTCAAGAATTTTAACCAATTTTGACTTCGATGAAGAATTCAGGTATTAAAGTAGCTGTGGTAGGCGCCACCGGCTTAGTCGGTCGGACTATGATCGGTGTACTTGATGATCGGGATGTGGCTGTGGATCAGCTGATCCCTGTCGCCTCTGCTGGCTCACAAGGAGTTTCACTGTCCTTTTCAAACCGGAATTGGCCAGTGAGCACTCTCGAGGAAGAACGATGGCGTGAAGCTCAGGTAGCGCTCTTTTCTGCCGGTTCAGATATCTCCAGAAAATGGATTCCCATTTTTACGGATTTTGGGATAACCTGTATTGATAACAGTTCTGCATTTCGTCAGCAAGAGAGTGTTCCTTTAGTTGTCCCCGAAGTTAATGAAAGCGCAGTCCAAAAAAGCGATCGTATACTCTCAAATCCCAACTGTTCGACGATTCAATTAGCACTTGTGCTGGCTCCGTTGCACAGTGCCTTCGGGTTAACAGAAATTACGGTTGCAACTTATCAGTCAGCTTCCGGCGCTGGTCAAACGGGCAAAAATACGCTGCTTGATGAGATGAATGGTATAGAGCCGGATGAATCCCCCTTTCCTCACACGCTGGCACAAAATCTGATTCCGGCAATAGGTGAACTTGGAGATAATGGATACTTTCAGGAGGAATGGAAGCTCGTTCGGGAATTGCGGAAGATATTGAATCTTCAGGATTTGGAGGTCTATCCGACGGCGGTTCGAGTCCCTACAGCACACTGTCATGGGGAGGCCGTTCACGCTAAGTTCCACAGCGCCATAACACCTGAAAAAGCACGGAATATTTTATCTAATTCAGTTGGAATAGTGCTGCAGGACGTCCCTCAGGATGACCTGTATCCTCTTGCTATCCAGTGCGCTGGGAAAGATGAAGTTTTCGTGGGGCGGATACGTCAAATGCCTGGGCAGCTCAAAACTCTCGATTTGTGGATCGTAACTGATAACCTCCGAAAAGGAGCTGCTACAAACGCTATTCAAATTTTACAGTTGCTGCTTAAGAACGAGCTTATTGATATCATTTAGATTATTATAATTTTATAATTATCAGTATATTTTGACTGCTGTTTGTATTGCAAGGATGAAGTTGTTTATTTTTTACCGAATGGAAAATATAGTAAAAAGCAATTGACTTATCTGTTCGGTTTGATTAAATTCATAAATTCAATTTGCGAGGATTAAGTGCTGGCAAAAGGGCGGAAGGTCACGATTCTAATCGTGCCCGATCATGAAGGTGTCCCTCACACTTTCAAACTATCCATCCTGGCTATCCGCATCGGACTCGCTTTTCTGGCGCTCATTACCATTTTGTTCGTAACGGTGCTATTTACATGGATGGGACTGTTTCATAAATCTCAACTTGTAGATAACCTCCAACAGGAAAACAATATCTTTCGCGAGGAGTTTCAGCGCGTCACAGAGCTTGAATCAAGGCTGCGTCAGCTCCAGCAGTTTGAAGGTCAGATACGCCAGGCTTTAGGCGCAAGTTTGGCATTATCAAACGAGGATACTGTCTATCCTCATTTAGTTTTTTCACAGACGGATACTTTCCCCAGAGTTGTTGATAGAAATCTTCGTGTGGAAGGTAGTAGCGCGGCTTCAGTTCTGACTGTTTCATCCAGATCTGCGCCAACTGAGATCTATAAAGGAGCCGAGATTCCTTCGATGTGGCCTGTGGATGGTTTTATCAGCCGAGGCTACAGTTGGAATCCTATCATCCCTGGGACTTCACATCCAGGAGTAGATATCGCCGGAAAAGAAGGCGCGGTCGTCAAAGCCGTAGCCGGGGCTATCGTCGCATGGACTGGATGGTCAGCGCGTTACGGTAATGTAGTTGTCTTAACGCACAGTTCCGGTTATCTGAGCATTTATGGGCACAACCAGGTAACTCTCGTTGCACCCAGACAAGAGGTTGAGAGAGGAACCCCGATCGCTCTTTTAGGGAATACCGGCATTTCCAGTGCTCCGCATTTACACCTTGAAATTTGGTATAAAGATCAACCTGTGAATCCGCTAGATCTGCTCTCTGCATATTGATCCATATTAATGGGGTTTAAACAGTGTTCTCTACTAAATCAACGGGGGGACGCATGAAGAACGGCTCAGAACTGGGCACTATTATCGGTCAAGAAGCCGAAGTTGAAGGGAAAATCGTCGTAAAACACGCCGTCCGGATTGATGGCAAGCTGAGCGGCGAACTCAACAGCACCGATACTATAACTGTCGGCTCTACTGGACGTGTTGATGGTACCTTGAGCGGCGATAACGTTGTAATTGGTGGACAAGTAGATGGCACGCTTCGTTCCACCGGGCTTATTACCCTCGAAGCGGGAAGTCGCTTCAACGGGGACCTCGAAGCCGCAAGACTGGTAATCGTAGATGGAGCCGAATTTAACGGTCGTTCAACTATGAATGCTGGCGCTAAATCCGGAAAATTACAGTCGCGCAAGATTACCTTAGACTCGTTGCCGGAAACTGAACCAGTCGAGTAAGATTCACCTATATATGTCCCCAGATAAACAAACCCCGCAGAAGAGGAAATTTTCTCCCTTCGGGTCTGGGTTTGGTCACCTGCCTCCTGCTTTCGATCTGGCGCTGCAATGGGCTTTGAAACTTGCTATTGCGGTTCTGATCGGTTTCTTCGCCGGGCGTTGGATTGATGGCAAGCTGGGAACTACCCCGCTGTTTCTACTGATCGGCGTATTTTGGGGAATAGGGGGGAGTTTCTACATTCTTTATATCCAGGTTAAGAAAATGCAAGCGGAGGAAGATTCAAAAGATAATTCGCCGACGGGAGGTATGTGAAAATTTTCATGAAGGTGTTCTTTGTAATGAATTTCTATTCTCTCAGTCTTTCAAGGGTGAGATAAAATGTCCGATGTGCCTATATGGTTGTGGGGTGGAATTGGCGGGTTGCTTTTGGGTGTCATCGGTCTTTCAATTTTATGGCCGGCATGTTCAAAAGATTTTCAGGCGCTGCTGAAGCGTTTTGTGATTTCAATGTTGGTTAAGTTGTTTCTCACCGGAGGAGGCTTTTGGGTCGCAATTAAAGTTCTATATTTAGATCCAGTGCCATTGGTTATTGGTTTTTCATTAGGTTATGTCATCTCAATGTTTTTAGAAATAATTCCCTGCATCTGGAAAATACGTAAATGCACAAATCAAACACCCGGAATCGATTAGCTCGGTTTTTGTTGATACTTATCCCGCTTTTAATATGGAGCGGATATCTACTGGCTGATGAGCGCCCCTCTATAGCTGATCAGGATACTGATGAACACGTGGTGTCTGAAGCCGAACCAGCTCATGATTTGCAATCAGACCCTGAGCACGCAGAGCAAGGAGAGCACGGTGGTGGACATGACGAAAATGGCGTCGTCTTGGGGCTCCTCGAACACCACCTGATGAATTCCAGCCATTACCAGTTCCTCTGGATGGATTTTAATTTGCCCGTAATCAAAATCGGCAATTTCCAGCTTCCTGTCACCAAACACACTATAATGCTGATTACAGCATCGATCCTTCTAATAGTCTTGGTAATGCCTCTAAAAAGGGTTGGAAGTAATGTTCCACATGGCTGGGCTAACTTCATCGAAGTCCTGATAGTGTTCATGCGCGACGAAGTTATATATCCCGCATTTGGAGAAGAACACGGTCGCAAATATCTTCCCTATTTCCTGACTATCTTCTTTTTTATTCTGTTCTCGAACCTGCTGGGAATGATCCCGTGGGGTTCAAGTTCCACCGGCAATATCGCCGTTACCGGTAGTTTGGCTGCAATTTCTTTGTTGGTCATGATTGGCTCAGGGATGGTTTTTCACGGACCAATTAAATATATGGCTTCATTTGTTCCCCACGGCGTGCCCGCTTTCGTGGTACCGATTCTGTTCCCCATTGAGATTACCGGCGTGCTGGTAAAGCACTTCGCCCTCTGCATCCGGCTCTTTGCTAATATGCTTGCCGGACACGCAGTAATAACGGTTTTCCTCGGATTAATCTCGAGCATCTTTGTCGCTCCGATTGCCATCATCGGTGCTGTGGCCATTTCTTTACTGGAGCTCTTCATCGCCTTTCTGCAGGCATATATTTTCACGATTCTCTCTTCCCTCTTTATAAGCACGGCGGTGCGCGGGGAACATTAGGAAATTTTAAATCAAATACAAATAATATACAGATTTAAGTCATTATCACAAACGGAGTATCAAAGCAATGGAAAATCTTGCAATTGGATTTATGGGCGCTGGATTAGGCGCAGGTATCGTTACCCTCGGTGCTGGGTTGGGAATCGGTCGTATCGCCGGTCAGGCGATGGATGGTATCGCTCGTCAACCCGAAGCCGCGGGTAAAATTCAAACAGCTATGCTGATTTCAGCAGCGTTGATCGAAGGCGTCGCTTTCTTTAATGCTGTAATCTGTATGCTTATCGCACTTAAGTAGGAAAATACATGCAGGATATAATCATGCCGGAGCCCGGATCCATAATTTGGACCGTATGCGTCTTCGTCGTCTTGCTCTTAGTTCTTAGAAAATGGGCTTGGGGTCCCATAGTTAAAGGATTGCAGGCGCGCGAAGATGGAATTAAGAAGGATATCGAGGATGCCAAATCAGGTCGGATAGAAGCCGAGGAACTCCTCGATAAATATAAGCAACAAATGGACGAAGCCAGCAAGGAAGTGCAGAGAAAATTCAGTGCGGCTAATGAGCGCGCTAACGCATTGTTTGAACAGCGAAAGGGCGAAATCGAAACTGAACTGGATGCGATGAAAGACAAAGCTAAATCCGAAATCGAACTGGAACGTCAGAAGGCGGTGCAAGAACTGCGTCAGGAAGTTGTGGAAATCGCCATCATTGCCGCCGGTAAAGTCATAGGTCAAGCTTTAAAAGCCGAAGATCACAGAGATCTCATCGAACGAGAAATTGAGAATCTTAATTAGGCGCTCTAAATTGCGCTTCCAATAATGATATAATAAATCTCAGCCAGGCCATTGTGGACTATCTTGCAACAGGAATACTTTAGGAATGAAGAACGACGCTTTAGTTCGTATCTACACTCGCCCGCTCTTTGACCTCGCGGTAGAGAGTGAACAAATAGATAAAATTGCTGCTGAGCTGCAAGCACTGTCTGACCTCTTCGCTCAAGTACCCCAGTTATCTGATTACCTCGACGGCCCCAATGTCAGCCGGACTGAGAAACTGGAGCTCCTGAAGAAGGCTTACGAAAAATCTTGGTCGGACTATTTTGGTAACTTCCTCGATCTTGTGTTTCGCAAAGGACGTCAGGAGATATTGCCTTTTACGCTGGAAGCATTTTCCCAATATTGGGATGAATATCGCTCGAGAATGGACGTTTCGGTAACCTCTGCAGTGGAATTGACCGAAAAGCAGAAGCAGCAGATCATCAAAAAATTATCTGATCGTACCGGCAAAAATGTGCAGATCCAGTGTGCTGTCGATCCCACTATATTA
>CBDUWK010000058.1:0-9228 GCA_965370905.1 uncultured bacterium
AAGCTGCTTTCTTGAAGGACAAGAAGATTGATTTTGTATTAATCGATCTCCCCCCCCTGGCTTTTAAGGCCGCGGCATCGGCGGGGATACAAGCCTGGGGCTTAAGTAATTTTTCCTGGGATTGGATTTACGAACTCTACCTGGACGAAATGCCAGGATTCGCAACTCATATCGAAAGTATACGCGAAGCATATCGAAAAGCGACAGGGCTTTTTCGTCTGCCTTTCGTAGGTGGACTTAATTACTTCGGAAATCCGATAGACGTTCCCCTGATAGCACGCAAATCGAAAATTGGTAAAGGTGAAGCGCGAGGCAGAATGAACATCTCCAAAGATGAAATGGTCATCCTGTTCTCCTTCGGAGGGATAGGACGAAAAATCAATGTGCAGACCGATCCGAGCCCTCAAACTACCCTAATTATAACAGATCCCTCACCTGATCCAGGTACTCCTTTCCGGCATTTCTCAGACAACCGGCTGAAAGAACTCGGACTGCGCTATTGCGATCTGGTCTGTGCTTCGGACTTAGTCGTGTCCAAACCGGGTTATGGCATCGTTTCCGAATGTATCGCCAATAGGACGGCGCTCTTATACACCCCGAGAGGCCATTTCAGGGAATATCCGGTTCTCACCAAAGGTATCCGTCAGAACCTGCCTTCGCTGGAAATGCCCCTGGAAACTCTGCAGAGCACGCACTGGCTTGATATCGCACGCAAGGTCATGAAAATGGACTTCCCACCGGAACCTGATTGCAGCGGAGCGAAGGTAGTGGCGAAACACATCATCGCGGCGATAAAAAGACATACATCATGAAAAAAGCGCCGGCGATCGCCGACGCTTCTCTTCGTTTTAACTTAATCAATCCTCAATTTTCTGCTATGGTATTCTTAACAGCTTCAATAATCTGACTTGACGAGAACGGTTTTTTGAGGAAGAGCTTTGCGCCGCCTTCTAAGGCTTCATCAGCCTGCTTTTGATAGGGCGCACCAGTTATCACGATAATCTTCGCATCCGGCTTGCGCTTCATTATCTCCCGGGTTGCTTCGATTCCCGTCATCCGGGGCATGAGAATGTCCATAATAATGACGTCATAATGGTTATCCTTAACCATCTTTACGCCCTGATAACCATCATAGGCAATGTCTGCACTCCAGCCTTCAAGCTTGAACAGCTCAGCCAGGTAATTGCAAATATTCTCTTCGTCATCGACGACCAAAATACGAGACGCCAATTTTTCCTCCCCGTTTCGCTTAACACCAGGTTCTGGTAGCTTTTTCTTTGATGAAGTCATCTTACTGCGCGTTCAGTTTTTGGAACCGGGATAATGTTCTCCAGTTGAGAAAAAATCCGCCAAAAAGCCACTTGATAATTTAGAACAAATTACAACAAAATGCTTGTGAAAGCAAGAATTAATTTTCAAATCCATCAATAATCAACTTTTGATCGACTGCAATATCCTTCAATGTCCTCCGTTTTCCTGCTGGAAAAGTTATCTGTAGGCTCACGGGCGTCGTATTTTCTCCGAGGCCGAAATAAAGTACCTTGGAATGTTGTGATGTAGTCCCTTCCCGGTACAACCTTAATCCTGCAGAATCGACTTTTTGCGTCCATATATTATTCACATCACCCTTAATTTGTGCCTTAACTCATTGACGAATCGCTTTAACCTACTGTCTATCTCTTTCCGCAATTACACCGAGGTAGTATTCAAACTGTGCGGCTGTCTCCATATCATCTGCATCGAAACCGCTATACTTCAGACCGTCGTTGAGCCAGAGTCGTGCTTCGCCGTAGCGTCTAAGGTCAATTAATACCCGGGCTATATTCAAACGGGTGTTGGCGTATAAGATCTTTCCTTCCATTATGCGCTTGGTAATATGCTTTGAAGGATTCCCGCGCCAACCACGACAGTTGTCTATTGCTATTCGCGCTAATGGTAAAAGACTGTCGGGTTTGATGTCAGTATCGATCAAGTAATGGACTGCTCTTTCAAAAGGAAGCGGGCTGCCAGCCTCCTCTGCCATCCATTCTGTTAGCAGCTGCTTCAGAGCCACAGTGTCTTTATATTGATCCAATGAGCGTAACAGACATAACCACACAGTTTCACGGAAGTCAGTCAATTTGTTGCTATCTAAAAATTTCTGTAGATATTCGATTCTTCTGGGGTTATCCTTGCATATTGCGTTGAGACCTTTATAAAAGTTCTCAGAGATTATCCTGTAACCCGCCGGAGAATTGGGATAGTTTCTAATAATTCTTTCGGTAATTTCCGAAGTTAGAATACTGTCTTGGAGAAGAATTGCTCCGTCCCTGGCTGTGTTCAGCGTTTCCCAGTCCCAGGGATATTTTTTAAGAAACCAGGCGACCTCCCTCCGAACGGCTCTATTACCAGCCGCCTTTATCAGAGAATCTCCTGCAGAGGCATTTATAATCGATGCCCATCTTCTGGAAAAAGCTTCCCTTCTCTGCGGATCGACAAACCTGACGGCATCGAACCAAGCCATGGCCTCAACCCACTGTCCGGCTTGAAAATAGGTTTCTGCAACTTCAAAAGTTGCTTCGCTGTGAAGCGCATCCAACTCCAGAACCTGGTTGAAACTGGCAAATGCTTCATCGAATAATCTGCGATTACGCTGCTCTCTTCCCAGATCCAAATAAGTTTGAATTTCCTCGTCAATATCTGTGTTGTCAGAAATATCCATTCGGGAGATGAGTAAATAGAGGCTAACGATCAAAACAGCTGATATCGCCGCCAATCCTATTAATATAATTTTTCGCTTTATCCCTATATTCACTTTGCTTTTCCTGATTCCCTGGAATCGAAATAATCTCTTAAAATTTGAGCATGATCGAAGGCGAGATCCTTCGGTAGGTCATTGCGCTCGAAAATGCCGATCTCCGCAGCGTCATCAGCTGCTCGGGGTATGCCATGCCCTCTGGCGGTGAATACAGTACTGATAGTATGAACTCTTTCATCCCTCCTCGGATCGGAATATACCCGAAATTGCCTTAAATCGAATAAGTCCAGGTTGGTCTCTTCCTTGGCTTCCCTGACGGCTGCTTCTGCAACGCTCTCTCCATAATCCACAAAACCGCCGGGGATAGCCCATCCGAAAGGTGGATTCTTCCTCAATATCAGAACGATTTTACCCTCAATTTCAATCAATACATCCACCACAGGTTTGGGATTATCCCAAATTTCAAATTCCTGCTGACAATGAAGGCATTCGATAGTTCTTTTCATAGCCACTAACCCAACTTCTCCGATTGTTTGTATAGAAAGATAAGGCTTTTTGTCCCCTATTCAACCTTTTTCTACTAATATCACTGAAATACCAGCTATTCACTTAATTATCTAAGTGTTGACATTTTCAAAAAATTCATAGAAAGATCGAGAATCTCTTGACATTCTGGATTTGATTTGTTATAATATATAAGATTGAAACAAATCCAGTTCTGGTAGTTGTTCAAGCGGAGGTCTATCATGCACAGGAACACTCTCTCAGTGCTATCAATATCAGTAGTGGTACTGGTAATTTTGTTAGGGGGTTATCTCAATCCGGTACAGGCTGTATGGCATGTACTGATCAACGAACATTTCAATGACGAAGCTTCTGAATGGCCCTGGGGTAACTGGACCCTCTATCCGGATCTGACTTGGAGTGGCGGATGAGGCGGCGGTCCTCCCTACGTGTGGGGAATTCAGGACTACATTTTTAAAACCAATGGTATAGATGGACAGAGCATCTGGTGTGTTGGGCAGCCTTGCAACCTCGATCCGGAGTTCGACCCGTATATCCCGAACACAGATTCATGGGTCAAGTGGGGACCTATCGACCTTTCTACCGCCACCGCTGCTAAAGCGAGCTTCTGGTCTTTTTGCCAAACACAACCATATGCAGACTATGTGCGTTGGGGAGCCTGGCCGGCCGACGAATTTAACATGTATGAAGGCAACCGTTTTAGCGGTATTCACCTGGATTGGAATTACGGTTATGTTGACTTCGACAGTTTAGCGGAAGGTTCGGTCAGCCTGCTGGGAGAATCCTCAGTATACCTGGTCTTTCACTTTTACAGCAACGGCGATGGGCAGGTTGATCTGGGTGCGTTTATCGATGAAGTAAACATTGCGTGGGATGATGGCTATTTCGATCTTCAAGCGCTTTCAGCAACTTTGGCCACGCTCGATTCATCCTCTGTATATGAAGCAGTTATCGGTGATACGCTACTTTTCCACCTTAGCTGGAAAGCTTACGGTTCCGATACTACTCCAATGTTCGATATTGCCTGCCAATTCGATGGAAGCCCATTTTACACCGAAAGGCGTAATGTAGATATCGGCAGCAGCCAACAGGTTTGGAAACATACCTACAGCACTCCCTGGGTCGTTACCGAAGGGAACCATACGGTATCGTGGATGCTCGATGATTCAAGGGAGATCGAGGAATCGAATGAAACTAACAACGACACATTGTTGAATTTCGTTAGTATGGTACCCAACGTGCCCCCCTGGATTCAATTCCTTCATCCCACCTGGGGTGATACCGCCAATCAGGAATTCTTGATCACCTGGGAGGACGAAGATCCTGACGATAACGCCATTATTTCGCTTTACTGGGATGATGATAATACCGGCTTCGATGGTCAGTCGATTATTGGGGCTTCATACATCGAGGAGGATGACACCACCGATAGCTTTACCTGGAATGTTTCCAGCATGGCTGAAGGAGAAGTGTGGGTGTTCGCCTATATGACCGACAATCAGGCTGAGTATTGGCAATACAGTGACGGACCGTTGATAATAGATCATGACTGGATGAATCTCAAGGAAAATAATCAGGCTGCATATATCGATGAATTCATACTGGAGAGCATCTATCCCAATCCCTTCAACAGTAGCACGAAGATTCGAATCGGTTTGCCTGTCGGCGATTATGTAAGCATGAGAATTTATGATTCCCTGGGTCGGCTTCGTACCGATTTGTTTGAAGGCAAACTGTCATCCGGCTATCATGAGGTCACCTGGTCTCCGCTGAATTTACCATCAGGAATTTATCTCGTTGAAATAGTCGGTTCGGATTGGCAGCAGAGAGCCAAAACGCTTTATCTAAAGTGAGAGTGTGCAAACACTAAGCTTTTAAAACTAATCAAGGGCACGGTTTTCCGTGCCTTTGCAATTCTGTTATTTCCCAACCGACATCACCTGAAAAATCAGCAAAGATGTAAAATCTCTTGACATTCGCCTAAAAAACAGTTATAATATTAATGATCAACCATTAATCCAGTTCAATGAAGCTATCCTGATGGAGGTAAATCATGGGAAAGGATAAAATTCACACACCGATTCTGCTCACTTTGATTATTCTGATTATCTCATGGGGTGCTCTTTCGCAGCCAGCGCATGCAGTTTGGCACGTTCTCCTGAACGAACACTTCGCCGGTACCTATGATGAATGGTATCCTACCAATGGTTGGGGTAATTGGTCATGCAACCCTCCTTTTCCTATACCTTACAGCTGGGGCGTTCAGGATTACATCTACAAATTTAACGGGATAGATGGACACAGCATCTGGTGTGTCGGTATGCCCAACACCCTTGATCCGGAATTTGACGATTACGTTCCCAATACGAATTCCTGGGCTAAATGGGGGCCAATCGATCTTTCGAACGCCAGCGCGGCGCGAGCCAGTTTCTGGTACTTCTGCCGAACTCAAGCCTTTTCCGATTACATTCGCTGGGGCGCCTACCCTGCCAATCAGTTCAACATGTATGAAGCCAACCGCAACAGTGGCTATGTATTGGATTGGAACTACGGATATGTTGACTTCGACAGTCTCCAGGAGGGCACTATCAGCTTATTGGGACAATCCAACGTATATCTGGAATTTCACTTCTTTTCGAACGGAGACCAACAGGTTGACTTGGGCGCCTTCATCGACGAAGTGAATATCGCCTGGGACGACGGTTTCTTCGATTTTGAGGCTTTAAATGCATCGCTCGCTGATCCTGATTCCACCACCATTTTCGAAGCAGTTATCGGTGAATCTGTCATCTTTAGTTTATACTGGAAAGCCTACGGTACCGGGGTTACGCCTATGTTCGATATCACCTGCGATTTCGACGGGGCGTCATTTTACACTGAAAGACGAAACATAGACATAGGTAATAATCAACAAGTGTGGGTATCTACCTACAGTACTCCTTGGGTTGTCACCGCAGGAACTCATACAGTGACGTGGATGCTCGACGCTTCGAGGGAGATCGAAGAAGCGAATGAAAACAACAACGATACTCTTTTGACTTTCGTCAGTCTGGCGCCCAATGTGCCCCCCTGGATTCAATTCCTTCATCCCACCTGGGGTGATACCGCCAATCAGGAGTTCCTGATTACCTGGGAGGACGAGGATCCCGACGATAACGCCATCATTTCGCTTTATTGGGACGATGATAGTACCGGTTTTGACGGTCAGTCGATCCCCGGGGCTACATATATAGAGGAAGACGATACCACCGACAGCTTTAACTGGAATCTTGCGGGTATGGCAGAAGGGGAAGTGTGGGTTTTCGCTTACATGACCGATAACGAAGCTGAATTTTGGCAGTACAGTGAGGGGCCGTTCATTATCGATCACAATTGGGTTGGATTTAACTCCCAACACAACTTACAGAACGTGGCAGACTACATCCTTGAAAGTATCTATCCCAATCCCTTCAACAACAGCACCAAGATCAGAATCGGACTACCCTTAAGCGAAATGGTAACGCTGAGAATATTTGATTCTATGGGCCGGCTCGTCGCTGAGCCGTTTAGAGGTATGTTATCTGCCGGCTACCATGAAATAGCCTGGTCGCCAGGAGCATTACCCTCGGGTTTATACCTGGTTGAATTAGCCAGTCCGGAAGTTCAGAAACGAGCTAAAGTGCTCTATCTGAAATAAACGCCCAGAAAAGTTACTTAAATGCAAAGTGCCGAATGTCCTCATTGTTCGGCACTTTTTAATTGTAAGCCAAACTCCTGAAAAAGCAGGAAATATGAACATCAGTTACTCCTCAGAAGTCGGGAAAATCAAGAAAATTCTGATCAAACATCCCCAGGATGCCTTTAGATGTCAGAAGGCTATAGAAGCAGAATGGCAATCTTTGAATTATGCTTCTGAGCCCGATTACGAAAAAGCAGTAGAAGAATATGAAGGCTTCACCAACCTGCTAACGAGTGAAATTGAAGAAATTCACTTCCTGCCGAAGGATGATCGCACCGGACTCGATTCTATCTACCTGCGAGATTGTATGGTTACCACACCTGAGGGAGCAATTCTAGGCAACATGGGCAAACGGGCGCGTCAGGGTGAAGTATCAGCGGTGAACGATTATCTCACCAACCTCGGATTCCCCATTTTCGGACAGATATCCGGTGAAGGGATACTTGAAGGAGGTGATCTGATCTGGCTTGATGCGGAAACTGTAGTGGTGGGTCAAGGCTACAGGACCAACGCCGAAGGCATCCGCCAATTTAAAGCTCTGACGTCCGCTTTTATATCAGAAGTCATCACAGTGCCTCTTCCGCACTGGAACGGTCCTGATGATGTTTTCCATCTAATGTCCATCATCAGCCCCATAGATTATAACTTAGCGTTGGTTTATTCCCGGTTGCTTCCTATTTTCTTCAGAGAACGGCTAATTGATCGTGGAGTTATGCTTATTGAAGTCCCGGATAGTGAATTCGAGTCGATGGGTTGCAACGTTTTGGCAATCGCACCGCGCAAATGCATTATGCTGTCCGGCAATCCCATCACCAGAAAAAGACTCGAAGCTGAAGGTGTCGAGGTGCTTGAATACCGTGGTTGTGAGATATCTCTAAAAGGTGCCGGAGGACCGACCTGTCTGACACGGCCTCTGATCAGAGCTGATTAGCTCAAATTTGGATAATTGCCTGCCAATTAACAGCAGAAATTCCCATCTAAGTTTCCTCCCTCAAACACTTCGTTTTGCGACTCGTATCAATTGCGAGACAAATAACACTTCTAACAAACAAGTTTACTAAAGGAGAAAAAGATATGAAGAAGTTAACCACCCTTTTCGTGGTGAGCGCATTGCTGGTGTTTGTGGTCGCTTTAGATCAAAGCTACGCCTGCGGCACCTGCGGATGCACCCCTTCAGAAAAAATGGGGAAGCTGCAGAATAGCAAAAGTCAGGATGTGAAATTATCAGGTAATGCAGCCATGCCCTGCGGATGTTCGATGACCGCTGAGTCGATGCAGATGCACCAAAACATGAACGTATTGGATATGGCCAAACATGCCGGTAACTTCAATACCCTCATCAAAGCGATTGAAGTCGCTGGGCTGGAGGATATGCTGAGATCGAATGGTACTTATACAGTTTTTGCTCCGACTGACGAAGCCTTCGCCAAACTTCCTGAAGGCGAGTTGGATAAACTGCTGAAAGACAAGAAACGACTCCGTGAGGTTCTCAGCTATCATCTGCTTCCCACTGTGAAAACTTCCGATGAAGTCGTAAAGCTGAGTTCCCTGGATACTGTGAACGGACAAAAAGCGTCTGTTTCCGTGGAACCTTGTGGGGTGATGATAGATCATTCCACCATTACTTCCACCGACATCCGCTGTTCCAACGGCGTCATTCACGTCATTGACAGGGTGATGCTGCCAGAAGAGATAACATCGTAAAACATCAGTGAAGCATCAACCAGGCGCTCCAGAAATGGGGCGCTTTTTTTGTCTGATTTGCTCAGAACTGCTTGACATTAGTAGCGCAAATGTTTATATTCCGCCATTAAATACCAATAGGTGGGAGCGAAAATAAGACTCCGCATCTTATGCGAACCAAAACAATCACGGAGGCACAAATCATGAAAACAACATCTTCGCCAACAAAAATGGTAACCTTTGCACGATGGGTAGCAAGAATTCTGGGAACACTCATTGTAGTTTTTTGTCTATTCTTCTTCATTGCGGAATCGATAGAGCAAGGTGAAATGCCCAATCCCGATTTCGGTCATGGGTTAGTAACATTTCTGTTTATCATTGCGCTGATCGGTTTTCTCATTGCCTGGCGATGGGAAGGATTCGGTGGTATATTATCTGCAATTAGCATCGTCCTTATGACAATGGTGAATGTTATTTGGGTACATGCTGCAAAAGACCCTGGCTCCGAAATTGTCTTTGTGATACCAGCTTTACTTTTCATTTACTGCTGGTGGAAAAGCAGAAA
>CBDUWK010000059.1:0-9188 GCA_965370905.1 uncultured bacterium
TACAATTGCCTGAACCACGGATCCGCCATAGGCGGACAAGTTCCGCTGAATACGCTGATATCACAGATTAAAAAGGGCGCACAAATGTGCGCCCCTTCTGTCTCCTGTATTCTTACTCCTGTATTCTTATTTTATTTCATCAACACCATCTTACCTGTTGCGGTATGTTCTCCTGCTGTTAATTGATATACATAAACTCCCGAAGCGAGTTCCGAAGCGTCATAGGTAAACCGTTTTATCCCCGGATTAACATTACCTTGGTAAATCGTGGCGACCTCACGGCCCAGGAGATCGAACAAAACGATCTTTACGTCTTGCTTGAATGGCATTTCTGCGCGCAGGGAAACGGTGGCATTGAAGGGGTTGGGAAATGCTGTCAACGTTAACTGGGTCGGTAGTGCTGCAGACGATTCATCCAATGGTACTTCGAGGTAGTTAATCAGTTCTTCTATGCGGATTTTGCCGTGTCCCCAGGTGTCGTTGTAGGTAGCTCCGGTCCACTCATCTTCAATGGCGTACTGTTCCAGCAGCTGTTCGACTTCGATACGGGCGAGATCGGGATCAGCTTGCCATACCAGTGCGGCTGCGGCGGCGACATGCGGTCCTGCTGCAGAAGTCCCGGAGAACTGGCGATAGCCGCCATGAGTGTATGGAAAGCCGTAAATGGAGCGAGCGGTGTAAACGTCATAGTTTCCGGGAGCCGCGAGAGAGAGGATACTGATACCATCAATACGGGCGCCGCGACCCGAAAAGAGGGAAATCTCTCCGGTTTGGATGCTCCCTGAGCCAACGCCCAGGTATTGTTCATAACCTCGCGTGCTGTAGGAGCCCAATACGAATGCTGAATCCGCGGTAGCTGGCCAGGTGACGGTCTTGTCATTGGAACGGTAATCTATCCATTCTGCTCCTCCCTCCCAGGAAGAAGCATCGTCTGCGAGATTGCCGTTCAGTTCGAAACCGGGTCCGCCGGGATGGTGGACGGTCAGCGTCCAGGTGCCGATGACAGGTTCATTGTTGGTGCCGTAAACGAACAGATCATATTCCGCGGTTTCCCGCGGTGAAACCCAAAAATCTGAATAGATGCCCCAGGTGCTGATATATTGCACCAGGGAATCGCCGTCCAGATCGATGGAAGAGCCATAAGGATCCTCAAGACTGAAGCTCAATTCGACAGACGGTTCACGCCAGAGGAACGTAGCCATTAGGACGGTGGGCATCACGCCATTATATATATTGACGTCTAACTGAATGGGGAGGTCTTCTCCGGAATTCAGGTTTAGCTGGCAATGCTTATAGCCGCGGTTCAAGTTTCCGGAGGGCGCGACCTGCATGACTCCCATACCAGCTTCGTAGTCCAGTAATAATTCCTCATTGGTGGAACCATCCAGGGGATTAAAAATCCAGCCGCAGAATTCGTAAAGCAGGATGTTGCAGCCCATGTCACGAACCCAGGGGAGATAATCGGCGAAGGATACATAGTTGAAACTGTAGCCAACGAGGAGATCTGCTTCCGGAGCTAAACCACAAAGCCGAGAGATTCCAGGCTCACCGCCAGCTAAAATACCGCAGACTGCGGTTCCGTGACCGTTGTAATCGGGTACAGCCTGAATTAGATCTATCCCGCGTGTACGCACGTTAGTGCCGAAGTCCATTACGGCTTGTATTTTACTTTCACCTAATAATATGAGCTGCTCGCCGGGATCAAGCTGATTGTTACCGTTCAGGTCGTCGCAGTGAAAGAGCAGTTCCCCGAAGCATGGATCGTCATCGGTGTAGCCAAATTCGGAACCGTAGTTTCTCTCGCCATCTCCATTTTCATCGTTGTAGAGCCAGTCCCAATCAACCTGGTATACACCGTCATCGTTGGACACGCCCTGGGATCCTCCGAACGTACCGGCTTCATCGTAAATCCAGGCATCGATAAATTCCAGGATTTCCTCCCAAGTACCCGTGCCGTTACTGTCCAAATCCACCGCGTCCACACCGGGTGTGAATTCATTATTCTGATCAATGTCGATCCAATCGTAGCGGATCTCGGTCAGGCGAAAGAAACCGGGGTGAAAGACGTCAATCCCGGTATCAAAGTCGGCGATCATCTGATCTTCACCTACTATGGGAAATCCTGCTGGGCCGGTTATATCCCAGACATTAGTAGCTCCCACTTCGGACGCTGATAAGTCGAGACAGGGCACGATTTTGGGATTCCAATCCGACGAAATCATCAAGACTTCCGGTTCCGCAACCCAACGGTTAATTTCATCCCAGGATACATCGGCGCCATAAATCGAACCTGAGCCGGAAAACCTGCCGTTTGATTGTCTCAGACGCAGACCACGATTTATCCAATCAACGGGATCGATCTGCTGTGCGAAGCGAACGGTTACTTTTAGTTCGGGAGCCGAGACGATGGATTGAACGTTCTGGGGTAGTTCTTCAATGGGATTTTGACGCAATGCCAGGAGTAAGCGAAGGGCTGGGGAAAATTTCGGCTGCTGTAGGTTTGGAGCAGCAGTCAGCATCGGAGCATAGAGGGCAAACAATAAAAGCAGCATTATTTGACGACGCATTGCTTCTCTCCTATTGGATAATAGACAATCTTTATTATTAAGATCTATACGGAAATGTTATTCACTCAGGAGTAGCGCTACGATATTCAAGGATTTAGAAATGCAGCATTATCCTGCATTGTTCTCAGACCCTTTCAACCGTTGTACCCATCCATCGAATTTAAGCTCAAAGAGATTAGGATTCTTCGAACTTGATCCTGCCATAACAACTTCGCAAACTCCATCCTGCCGGTCCTTTATCACCACCCAGAGCCTCTGTGGGGTTTGATAGAAAGCCAGAATCATTCCCAGTGTGCTTAAAGCAAATCCGAGCCATATCGCCCATGATCCTGTCGATTTCTGCACGGCGAGGATGGTCATAAATGTGCTGGTTGCATCAAACCCATACATATCGATAGCCTGGAACTTGTAAGCCGCTTCAGGTGAAGTATGCAAGAACGGATTGGTCAAGAACGACCATTGGTGATAGAGTTTCTCCCCGTTTTCATATACATCCAACCGTACCGCTGGATTTCGTAAGGAGGCAGAGGCGTTAGTGGGGACTGAACCCTCCATGCGGAAGTCAGGCAAAAATTGAGCCAGCTGTACCTCCGAACCATCTGGCAGTCTATGGGGAAGGTTCGAGGATACTACGACGGTATCGACGAGTGAATCATCTGACAGGTGAATTACGACCATGAGAGCGCTGTCTATACGCGCTTCAACCCGGGGATTTTCGCTGTCGAAGGAAGTCTGGTAGAAACGGTACCCTTTATGTCGCAATGGTTTATTTACCTCTATGCGATGTTTCGAAATTTCTTGTTCATCTTCGATCACGGTAGCCAGAGTTATGTAATCGCTAATGTTACCGCGATCCATTTCAATGTCGTATTGATTACTCAGTCTCGATTTGTGAGCGGTTAAATTGATGAGTTCGTTCTCCGGAGATCTAGCCTCAAGGATAAAATGATCATCGTCTTCACGTCCGATAATTTTGCCTATGAACATATCGTCAACCAATACATACTGTCCCAGACCAAGGGGGTAGTATTCTATCATGAAACTATCTACACGTACCCCAAAATCGAAGCCTGAATCTGTCATAATGTCGCCAGGAAAACCTCCCACGGTGGTCTTGAAACCCGCAAGTGATAAAAATAAACCACCCAGAGCAAGAAAAAGGAGACCCGCGTGTGCCAGCGTGGGTCCGGCGTAACCCAAGGCGCCACGCAGACCGGATATCCTCCACTCGTTCTCCACTCGAGATTTACGAAATCGGAACAGAGCAGGGAGGTTGTTCACTATCTCTTCGGCAGGTTTAACGGAAACGAACTTAGCCGCGAAACGCTTTTTAGCAATATCTTCCGACTTGCGCGGCGTGCCTACTTTCATAGACTGTAACACTACCGGTAACCTATCAATAAGACAGGTAAAAAGCGACAAGGAAAGGGTCAAGAGCAAGAGATCATACCACCAGGAGCGAAAGGGATCGTGAAGTTTGAAGAAAACGGCGATATTGAATACAGGATCGCTCCAACCTAATTGTTGCTGCCAAAATTCTTGCCAGCCAGGCTTGGTGGCTTTCACGGGATAAAATTCGCCCAGAAAAAGAGCAATCACCGAAACGACGGCTAAAATGACGAGAATAATTATCGCGAATTTCATGGAACTGAACTGCTTCCACAGGCGGTTCAGAAGAGGAGGTGAAGGTTTTTTGTGGTTATTTTTCATTTGTGAATTTTAGATTTTATATGATTGTATCGTATTAATCTTCAAGTAGTATATAGTACGATCCAGCGTTAACTTTGCAGCTATAACAATTTGTTTTTCGATATGTAGTCTCGCACAGATTCTGGGACTAATTCTGACCCAAAAGTTTGTCTGTGACGAATGTCGCTTGCCGATATGTCTATTAGGCATGTTTTCAGGATCGTAACGCTATTAAGGTATTCTTCTGCTGCGTTTTCAACTGGAAAACCCGGTCTGGGCATCACTGCCACCTCTATACTCTTTAAGAGATCATCCGGTCTATGCCATTGGTGCAGATCCAGGAGGGAATCCGAACCCATCAACCAAATCAAATGGCATTTATCCTCGGTGAAACCGGAATTCCGCAGTTTCTGTATTGTTTCGAAAGTGGTGCCGGGGAGGTCGTCCTCTTCTATGACACAGATACGGAATCTGCGGTCGACTGGCAGAATTAGTTCTACCATTTCTCGACGCTGTTTATAGGGCGTGAAGACGATTCCTCGCTTATGAGGAGGGTTGGGAGAGGGAATAAATGCTACTTGATTTAAGAGCAGCTCATCCGCCGCACCGATAACCGTTTTTATATGTCCCCAGTGAGGTGGATTAAAAGTGCCACCAAACAGGCCGATACGTCCAATCTGGTCTTCCAGCAGGCAGGTCATAGAAAAATCAAGGGTTGGTGCTGTCTCCTATTTCGGGTTCAGGTGCGACGATTTGTATGGAAAGCTGGTGACACTCTTCGATGCGGTTTTCGATCTTGTGGCGATCCGGCGGGCTGTGCTCCTGGATATATCGTTCATAGGCTTGCGCTGCTTCCTCGTATTTATGCATGGCAAAATATGAGTCACCTTTCATCCTGATGGCGTAGGGAACCCAGAGTGTTTCACTGTATTGTTCGATAACGGTATCGAAATAGATCACCGCAGAAGGGAATTTTTTCATGCGGAAGTAAAGTTCCCCTGACTTGAGAGTTTTTCGCGATAGTCTGGATCTCGATTCGTAGAGCGCTTCCCGGGCAATCCAATCACCGTCGACAAGGGTTGAGGTGGGGATTCGAAGTTCCGCATTATGAGGCTGGTAGATACCGAATGTAAACAGGCGCAATAACCATTGACCAAAATTATTGCCTCTTTGCGGTACCACTAATTTGGTTCTGTATAGTGACACCTCCTCGACTGAGGTTCGCGGTGGACTCCAGATCCCAATAGTAAGGATTTGGCGCATAGTCTGCCACGCAGTAGGTTTCACACCCAGCCTTACTTTGAGATCAGTTTGGGGAAATTCATCGAGGAAGTCGTTGATAGCAGAGATGGTTCTCTCGGTATTCTTCTGGTCCAGGTCTGACCTTGGGGACATATAAAAGAAGCTGAGAATGATTTTCAGCCAGGCGTCATCCACCAGAGGACTTTCGGGGAAGTTTAATACCAGTCGGGCGTATTCGGCTTCGGCAATGATGTATTCTTTGAGGATAAAATGGCTTTCAGCCAAGAGGAATTGCGCGCTATCGATCAGCGTTGAACCTGAATGATTCAGGGTGAATGTAGTAAGCAAGTCTATTGCGTCGAGGTATTTTTCACGCTCGAAGGCATCTTTTGATATCGCCCAGAGCTCCTGTGCGGTAACGTCTTCATCCACGCGCACTTGTCCACAACCACAAAAAATAGCGGTTATTATGGCCAGTTCGGTCAGAAAGAGGTGAAATCGGTATTTACTCATTTTTAATTATAACTGTTTTGTTATCGTCCTCGCTGGGTGAATAGAAGCAGGAGAATTCCCCATATCAATCCCGTTAGGACTATCGGTTTTAATAAGCGGTTGAAAACGCTTCTATTCTCTTTATGATCGTTATTTATGGTATCAGGTGCAGCGACATTAAGTGTGTCTCCTGCCACATTATCCTCTTCTTCCGTCTGCATTGTGGTGAGGGTGTCCTCTCCATCCTGATTCTGAACCACATCCCTGGATCCATCGTCAGAAACTGAAATCGAAGCGGATAGGAAGATGAGATAAGATAATAGGATACAACCTCTTTTAGAAAGCATAATCAGCGCTTTTTTATCGGAGATCTGAAGATAGTAATTATTAATCCAATCAAGGCTATTAAAGATAATGTCCAGGGAATAAGTTCGCTATGTCTGACGTAAAAGGTCAATTCATCACCACCGGAAAAAACCTCTGCTGTGAGAGAGCCCTTACGCTGAAGGGGGAGATGGTCGATCACACGTCCGGCACGGTCTGCCGCTAAAGATATGCCAGTATTAGCCGCACGCAGCAACGGACAACGGGTGATTATACATTGATACCTGGCCAGCGCTTCGTGCTGAAAAGGACCGGATGAATAACCGTACCAACCGTCGTTCGTCAAGTTACAAAGAATTCGAGCGCCATTTGCGACAAAACGCCGGGTTTGCTGGCTGAAAATGGACTCAAAACAAATCTGAGCAGACACAAGTACGCCATTCTCTGTCTCGAATACCGAATAGTCTCTTCCTGGGGTAAACTCCGCTTGCCCGAAGTTTAGTTCCCCCAGTCTGGGGAACCATTTCTGGAATGGCACCCGCTCACCGAAAGGCACCAGTCTCATTTTATCGTATCTCCTCGGCACTGAATCCCCAGGCGAAAAGAAAAAAGCTGAGTTAAAACGGTCATGGCTTCCCTTCTTCTCTGCATTCAATTCGTAATGTGAAGCGCCTGTCAGAAGAGAAGCATCGATTTCATCAACCAATTTCTGCAGTCTGCTGCTGTACCTGGTTTGATGACCAAGATATACAGGGGCGGCGGTTTCGGGCCAGACCACCAGGTCAACATCTCGACCCTTCGCCGCTATCAGGGTCAACTCTTCATACAGTATTATACTGCTATCCGGATCTACCAGCCACTTTTCCAGAGGATCAACATTGCCCTGGACGATCACGGCTCGTAGCGAAGCACCCGGTGCGGGCAGGTTATGCAGCCGCCAATATCCCCAAATTACCGCGATGATGAGGGGAATCAGCAGGAGGTAAAAGTGGAGGTCCTTCCGCATTAAAAACAGGAAAAGAGCTACATTAACCAATACAACCCAGAAGGAAACCAGGCGGATACCTCCGATTTCTGCCCGCTGCGCAGCGGGCAGAAATCCAATCTGCGTCAGCCCAAGTTCCAACCAGGGGAAGCCGATTTCAGGAGCATTCTTCACCACTTCGAGTCCTACCCAAATGCAGGGCAAAAGAAGAGCGGCAATATCGCCCCAACGCTTCCATAAGTAACTCCATAGAGCGGCGAACAAGCCCCAATACAATGGAAATACTAAGAGCAGTCCGAGGAAAGAAGCGACGGCGACAGGAATGGGTGCACCTTTATTCAATGCTACCCAATATAACAGAAATGCATTGGCAACCAATCCGGCCAGCCAACCTCTGCGGAATGCCATCCCTGACGTCAAAGAACGGGTTTTTACAATCAATGGAACCAGAGCGAACCAGGCGAACACCCATAAATTTATGGGTGGGAAAGCCAGTACTGTGAAAATGCCTGAAAGTAAAAAGGGAATATAACTCGGCTTCAGGCGGGGTGGATCAGACATTCTACCCCTTGCGCGCAGTTTTATATATGGCTTCTACAACCTTAAGCGTTTTGAGGGCATCTTCGCCTGAAGAGATCGGTCGGCGGTTATGTTTTACGCATTCGATAAAATGGAACAACTCGTATTCGAAGGAGGAGCGGTAGAGCTCCCTTTTGGTAACGGACTTCTCCGGAGTAACATTAACGAGGCTACCATGCATTTCCTTATCGATTCGCAGAGGATTTAGCACCGCTGCCCCTTGTGTCCCCCAGAAATGTGCATATGCTTGAGTTTCCGGGGCTAAGAGAGCCCACGATGCATGAAGCGTCACCGTTTTGTCTCCCTTTAAAAGGAGCTGACATGCGACTGTATCTTCAACTTCTATCCCCAGCATGTTGTTGAACAGTTGTGCTGAGATCCGTTCAACTTCGTAGTTGTCCAGCAGCCAAAGGGACAGATCCAGCATCTGCAGGCCAAGATCCATCAAGACGCCACCGCCCGAGATCTTCTTCTTAAAATGCCATTCAGCGCCCGACCAGCGCCCTTTTTTCTTCAGCCATCCGGCTCTGACCATAAAGATATTGCCCAACTCTCCGCCTTCGATGAAATTTTTCAATATCATGGAATCGGGACGGAAGCGATGATTCATGGCAATCATCAGGATTTTATCCGCTTTCCGGGCGGCTTCAACCATCTTCTGGGCTTCAACGACAGATCTGGCTATAGGCCTTTCGACAAAAACATGCTTGCCTGCGTCGAGCGCCATTAAGGTCATACCGAGATGAGAATTGGTGGGTGTTAGCACCAAAATTCCATCTATTCCATCCAAAGAGAGTAGTTTTTGGGGATCCTGGAAGAAGTGAGGAATGGAGAATTTCTGCGCTACCCTCCCTGCCTTTACGGCGTCGAGATCGCATATCGCTTCTATCCTGATATCTTTGATCTTTTTCAAATGGGGCAGATGAACCGCCTGAGCGATACCGCCTGCTCCGAGAATCCCTAGTCCAGTGACTTTGTTACTACTTTTGGGAGGCATTTTACTTGTTAAAAAAACTAAACATTACTTATCGGATATATTGATTTCTGTTTCGGAAAGAGGGGGTAAGTGACCGTCCAGATATTCTTGTAAAATTAGTGCTGCGGCGGTGCGGTCAACATCTTGCTTCTGGGCGCGGCGTGCTCGCTTATGTAATAACTCCGCAGCCCGTCTGCTGCTCAGAGCTTCATCGACAAGATGTACTTTATATCCTCTTTCGCACAGTAATTCTCTTAACTTAAGAATCTCCAATTTTAAGGTGCCGGGCTTATCCTCCAGAGTCATGGGGAAGCCCATAACGATTTCCTCAACC
>CBDUWK010000060.1:0-9178 GCA_965370905.1 uncultured bacterium
CGAATTTAAAGCAGATTGAATTAATTCTAATGTCTGAAATGCCGTTCACCTGTGAAGACCAGGGCGACGTTCTTTTTGTCGCAGGCAGCGATTACTTCTTCGTCCCTTACTGAGCCACCAGGTTCAATAATAGCTGTAGCTCCTGCTTCGATGCAGGCTTCTGCGCCATCGGCAAAGGGGAAGAAAGCATCTGAACCCACAACCGAACCTTTCAGTTCGGGGCCATATTTTCTGGCACGGGCGAGCGCCAGTTCGGCTGAATCGACTCTCGACGTCTGCCCTAAGCCAATGCCCAAAGTTCCATTCGAAGAAGCGAATACGATGGCGTTGGACTTCGCCCAGCGGGTAATCTTCCAGGTGAATTCCAATCCAGACCATTCTTCTTCTGTCGGTTGTCTCTGTGAGACTACGCGCCAGTTTTCAGATCTGCTTGATATGGAATCGCGCTCCTGTACCAATAATCCTCCGACAACGGAACGCATATCATCTATGATTATCTTCAGGTCGGGCATACGGATGAGGCGCAGGTTCTTTTTCTTTTTTAAGATTTCCAGTGCTTCCGGATTGAAGTCCGGCGCGACTATCACCTCATAGAATACACCCTTAAGTTCTTCTGCCAGTTCCCTTGAAACCGGCCTATTCACACCCACAATCCCACCGAAGGGGCTCATACTGTCGGTGGAGAATGCCTTTTTATAGGCTTCCACTAAGTCATCGTCTATCGCAACTCCGCAGGGGACAGTGTGTTTCAAAAGCGCTACGCACGGTTCGTCGAATTCGGAAGCTAAACCAGATGCGGCCTCGAGGTCGAGTAGATTATTGAATGAGAGTTCCTTACCCCACAACTGCTCGAAACCTACCTTCTTCCTGCCGGGAAGATAAAAGGCTGCTTTTTGGTGCGGATTTTCCCCGTATCGTAGAGACTGATACTTGTGGAAATGCAGAATCAGATCTTCGGGGAAATCCTGTGCTGTGCCGCCTGTTAGGTAGGCTGAAACCGCGCGGTCGTATTCTGCTGTATGATGAAAAGCTTCCGCGGCAAATTTGCGGCGGAAAGCCTCATCCACCGAATCGTTTTTCATAGCCTGGATAATTTCCGCATAGGCTGCCGGTTTACATACCGGGAGAACACCTCGGAAGTTCTTTGCCGCAGCACGCAGCATCGCAGGACCGCCTATATCAATCATTTCCAAAGCGTCACTTAAAGATGCATTTGGATTGGCGGCAGTGCGAGCGAATGGGTACAGATTGACCGCAACCAGGTCAATTGGGCCGATGCCTAATTCGGCGATCTTATCGAGGTCGGAATTCACTTCGCGGCGAGCTAATATGCCGCCATGCACGTGAGGGTGGAGAGTCTTAACTCGGCCGTCCATGATTTCAGGAAAGCCAGTGATCTCCTCAACCTGCTGGTGAGGGATACCGGCAGTCTGCAGGGCTTTTGAAGTTCCTCCAGTTGAAATTATCTTTACACCGAGTCCATGTAGTTCTGCTGCGAATTCGGTGATGCCAGTTTTGTCGTATACCGAGATTAAAGCTGTTCTGATTGCCATTTTATTAACTAATTTCTTTGGAATTGGGGATTGGTTCTATTGCAAAAGTTCTACCCTGCGGCCGTGAACTCGTATTTTGTCGAGCGCAGCAAGTTCGACGGCTTCTGGATAAATTTTATGTTCAACTTTAAGAACGCGCTCAGCAATTGTATCTGCGGTGTCTTCATAGTAAACGGGCACAGTCTCCTGGATGACGACAGGCCCGGTGTCGAACTGCTCGTCGACAATATGAACTGTGGCTCCAGTAATCTTCATTCCGGACTCCAACACGGCCTGATGTACGTTGTGGCCGTACATTCCCTTTCCCCCAAATAGGGGCAGCAGGGCAGGATGGATGTTCAGAATATGGTTGTGGTAGCGCTGCACCACTTCCGAAGGCACCATTTTCAGGTATCCTGCCAGGGTGATCCAGTCCACCGCACGTGATTCCAATTCTCGCAGTAGTCGAGCGACGAATTCATCTCGTGAAGGGAAGGCTTTAGAGTTGATGTGCACAAAGTGGATGCCTTCCTGCACTGCGAAATCGGCTGCGCCCGGACTGGGTCTGTCGCTGACTAAGAGGACATATTTCGCAGGCAAATCATTCTCTTTAATGTGCTTATGAATAGATGCGAAGTTAGATCCTCGCCCCGATGCGAAAGCTGCCAGTTTGACCATGATGATACAGTGTTTAATTGGTTCACGGATTTAGGCGATAAAAACTGTTATAATAACTTAGTAATATATAAAGTTATTACTTAATTGTCAACAAAATGTTGGGGATTCAGTTGAAGGAGTTTGTAATTTGACGTTATGGTTGCAAGCATATCTGTGCTCTTCCCTCACCAAACTCCCCTTTTTCCGCTTGATAATCATAGTTATTTTTATTATCTTCCGCATAACACATTTAGGGCAGATCGTTTTTGTGCATGGAGTCTAACAATGAAATGCTTAAAATTTATTACAGTTATAATTCTGATTCCTGTGGTCTGCCTGTCACAGATGCAGGTGTGGAGTCAAACCTACGCCGAAGCTTGGGTCGGGAGTTTGACAAAGGGCAATAACGGAGAATTTGTGTCGGTTGGGTATGTACCGGACGAATTCTTCGGTACTCAGGGTTTCATGTGGAGTTTAGATCTGGCGGGAAATACGCTGTGGGATCAGGTCTGTTCTCCGGGGATGTTTCTCTCAGATGTGGTTTCCAGTAACGATGGCGGCTACATCGCCGTCGGGAATTTTTTCGGATTTACGCACTGGCATTGGATGGGATGGATTCTCAGCGTAGATGGTTCCGGAGGAACATTATGGAACCAGTTCTTCAGTGATCCTCAGTTACTCACTGATTATGAACTCTATACGGTCTGCCGGGATACGAACGGCGATTTTGTTGCAGGGGGAATCGGCGAGAACAACGACACTCTTTCTGTTGGAAAAGCATGGGTTCTCAAGTTTAACGATCAGGGGGATACTCTCTGGAGCAGGCTTCACGATTTCGGTTATTACAGCATAATAAATGCTGTATCTGCATCTTCAGCCGGAGGCATGATTGCCGCAGGAAACTGGGTAGAATCGGCAGGAGATCCCACCTATTCACCTTTCCTCGTTCGGTACGATGACAACGGCGATACGCTCTGGACCAGGCTGTACGATTTTCCTCAGAACACCATTATTAACGATATAGTGGAGGATCCACAGGGAGGATTCGTAGGCGTCGGTTCAACTGAAGACCAGTATTACCCGATAAATAACGGATTCTTCGCGCACTTCGACGACTCAGGCGATACACTCGATTTTATGGTTTATTCCTCAGATTTGTACACTGGCTTCTCTACAGTAGCTTATTGCCCCCAGGATAGGTGGGTGATGGCGGGTATGACCACAATCGATTACAACTATCAGGCTTACCTGCAATACTGTGAAGAAGATGGATCGGTTATCTGGTCGGCTGAATTCGGGGGAGCTGGCGATGACCGGGTGAATGATATAGAAATCTGCGATGATGGTGGCATCATCTGCTGTGGGAACGCTAATTACACAATGTATTATTCAGATGGATGGATCTTCAAGGTGGATACCACGCAGGTTGGAGTCTCTCCTGAATTTGAACCCTCGCTTCCGCAGTCAATGCAGGTTAGCGTCCACCCGAATCCGTTTAACGGGGTGGCCATCATCCGGTATCACATCGATAAACCCGGTGATGTAAAATTATCCCTTTACGATACGCAAGGACGGTTAATCTCAACACTTTATCAGGGGCACAACCTTCCAGGGAATTATACCTCTAAACTTTCGGCTGAAAATCTCAGTTCAGGTGTGTATATCGTCCGGCTGCAGTGTGGAAGTGCTGTAAAGAATGAGAAAATAGTGCTGTTGCGGTAAATTTCGAATATCAACCGCAAAATTGTATCTCAGCTACATGATTCAAGCGAAAAGCGCAGTTCTACTGCGCTTATTTTTTGTGTAGAACCGCCGACACCTTACTAACTCATCCGATTTATGCCATTAAATGCAGCTACCTTGTATGCCTCTGCCAGAGTAGGATAATTGAAAACCGTATCGATAAAGTAAGTTATCTTTCCTCCAAACGATAAAACAGCTTGCCCGATATGTATCAGTTCTGCTGCGCTGGGCCCTATGATATGCACGCCCAAGAGCTTCAGCGTCTCCCGTTGGAACAACAGTTTCACCATACCGTCCGGTACGTTGATAATCTGTCCTCGAGGAATCTCCCGGAAGAATGCATGTCCGATTTCATAGGAAGTTTTATTGGCTGTGAGCGTCTCCTCGGTCTCACCGACTATAGCAATCTCAGGAATGGTATATATCGCATAAGGGAGATATTGGTTCATAGCGTGAATTTCTTCCCTATCACCAAAAGCATGGCAGGCGGCTATCCGTCCCTGGTTTTGGCTGGTTGAAGCCATCATAGGAAAGCCTATCACATCGCCCACCGCGTAGATGCTTGGTATCACAGTTTGGTAGTACTCATCCACCGGTATAGCGCCTTTCTTTTTCGTTTGGATGCCCACTGTCTTCAAGTTAAGGTTTTCAGTATTACCCAAACGACCTGCGGAGAACAGCATCTTTTCACCATGTACTACCTTTCCGCTGGCTAAATCGGTGCGAACTGAATTCTCATTCTCGATGACTACCCTCGCAACTGCCTCACCCAAATGCAGGATAATCCCAGTTTTACGCATTTTGTACTGTAATGCTTCAACCAGCTCCTTGTCCATGTGCTTAAGGATTTGCGGTTTGTGGTCAATCAAAGTAACCTTAATTCCGAGGTTAGAAAAAATACATGCATATTCGCAACCGATAACGCCACCTCCGATTACTGTCATCTTCTTGGGAATGCGATCCAGCAGCAATATCGATTCGCTGTCGTATATGGTTTTGTCATCGAAGGGTATGCTCGCCGGTCTCGCTGGTCTGGTGCCGGTGGCAATCACTATCTTATCCACTTCGAGTTGCATATCCTGTCCGTCTCCGGTTTCTACTCCCAGCGTATGTGTGTCGATAAACTTAGCGGTTCCCTCTATGAGCTCGATATCGTTGCGAAACAGGTGATCCTCGACCACATCGCGTTCTGACTGAATTACCTGCTCTTTATGGTACATCAACTCTTGTACCGAAATATCCTGCCTGAGAGAACATTGAATCCCATACACTCTCCTCTTTTTCAGCTGGGAATAGTATAACACTGTCTCCCGGAGCGTTTTCGATGGTAGAGTTCCAGTATTTACACACACACCACCCACCATCCGCCCTCGCTCAATAAGTGCAACGTTCTTCTTCAGTTTTGCAGCCTGTACTGCCGCTTTCTCACCCGCAGGACCGGATCCGATAACGAGAAGATCATACGGTTTCATTATTCACCTCAGATTTTCATATTGATATGGTACGTAAGCTGCGGCTTAAATGCAAGTGGAAAATATGAGTAAATGTGAAGTAGGTCTGTAATCAAATGGGTGAGGCGCAGCATAACTACGCCTCGTCTTCAACAAACTCATTTTCTAAGGATAGGCTATCTCTTATAAGCCCTGACTTTAATGCTCTCTACAATAGTCATAAGCTTGGAGATATCTTCTCGCGAAGCACCCAAATCGTCCATTAAGGCTTGTGCTGTGGGATCGTTCTCCATGAATTCAATTGGGAATGTCTTCGCCTCGATCACTTCTATTTGTGTGAATCCGGCTTTGTCAATCGTCTTCAGGTAATCTTCCTTAAGCATAGCACCCGAAATGCAGCCGGTATATGCTGTTAGCGAATTTCTGACCCAATCCGGCAATTCTTCAATCAGCACAATGTCAGAAACAACTATTCGTCCGCCTTGCTTCAAGGCACGGAACGCGTCCTTGAAAACACTGGCTTTATCCGGGGAAAGGTTTATTACACAGTTGGATATGATTAAATCCGCGGTATTATCCGCCACCGGCATATGTTCGATCTCGCCCAACCGGAATTCGACGTTTTTGTAGTCACCATTTTCAGCGTTTTTGCGAGCCTTATCGATCATCTCAGTGGTCATATCGACACCGATGACGCTGCCTGTTTCGCCAACTTCCCGGGCGGCGAGGAAACAGTCGATTCCTCCACCGGATCCGAGGTCTATAACTGTTTCTCCCGGTTTCAGGTCCGAGTGTTGCAGAGGCGCTCCGCACCCTAATCCCATATTCGCGTCATCCGGGATCGATTGCAGTTGCTCATCCGTATATCCGATCTGCTTACTAGTTGTTTCAGAGTAAGTTTCACCGCCGCAACTCACCTGCGGAGCGCAGCAGGAACTCTGCCGCTCTGCGACCTTCGCATATCCTTCACGCACGTGTTTTTTGATTTCATGCTCTTCCATGATTATCTCCATATTCCCTTATTAATTCTGCCCTTGCATTTTAGTTTATCTACCCGCTCAGTATTGGCTGCAAAACACCCTGCACCATCGAGGATAGCTGTTCAACTTTCATAAGCGCAAAGCAGCAGATCTCCCCATCCTTCTGCCAGCTCACCAGAGCCAATTTGTCTCCAGTCTTGATATTCGCCCTGGTGCGCAGGTCTTTGGGCAGCACCATCTGGCCTCGTTCGTCCACGCTTAATACCGCCTCCACATTGCAGCAGCTCTGTTCTTTTTCGGAACTGCCGCATTTTTGCTGTTTCTTTTTTGTGTCAGCCATTTCCTATTCCTTTGATATATTATAATATTCAGTATTATCAGAATCATCAGAAATATAATGAATTTCTGTGCACATGTCAAGTCTTTTTTTGTTTTTTCTCGAGTTTTTTTAGAGGATATGGAGATAGCCAGTTATGGCTGTTGTGTAAAGCAAGGTGAGGTCACAGACAAAAAAAAGCGGACCTGAGGTCCGCCTGTAGTTATTATGTACCAGTAGAATTTAGATATCCGGCGCGGTATCTGCGGCTTCTATATCCTGCGGTTGATTGTTATTACCTGCATGCGCCTGTGAAATCATCAGGAGTCCCTGGTGATGGTTTGCCCGCAGTTGCATCTCGGCGTTGGGTTTAAAATGTCCTTCCTGCAGGAGGCGCAGAACGCCATTTTGTCCCGGGATCTTCTTCTGCTTCATCTGCCCGGGCGGGATTTTATCCTCTCTGCTGACAACCTCGTGGTCAGGATTTTCCACCGTTCTGGCTGGCGGATGGCTGACGGTCTGTGCGGGATAATTTGCTGGTATCGCGCTGATTTCCATGTTTGCCTCTCTTGAAAATATATATCTTCGGCGTTATTATCTACTTCTTTATCGGCAGAAATTTGCGGGGACTGAAAGGGGGATGATGGATTTTG
The DNA here is from genome assembly GCA_965370905.1 of uncultured bacterium. Classification (GTDB taxonomy): domain Bacteria; phylum Electryoneota; class B3-LCP; order B3-LCP; family B3-LCP; genus JALGVT01. Next base: position 7,333 of record CBDUWK010000060.1, read on the forward strand.
TTGGGAATGGAAAGTGAGAGGGCGGGTTTGAAACCCGCCCCTACATACCAGCGACCAGGAAGTAGGGCAGGGGTGCTTCCCCTGCCTCATCTTTGGCGGCAGAAGCACTGCCGCCCTACATTTTGCGGGTCGGCGCAAGACCGACCCCTATGCGAGATATCCAAGTTCCTATCTTATCACTACAACCTTTCCGGCCTCGGTCTTAATATCTGTCTCCAATTGGATTAAATATACCCCGGAGGAGAAGTTAGACGCATTCCAGAAGTAGGTTTGAGAACCCGGCGGCTGGAGACCCTGGGCTAAGGTAGCGACTTTCTGACCGAGTAGGTTGTAAACGGCAAGGGTAGCTTTTTGCGGATAGGGGAGGTTAAAGGTAACCCAGGTGATTGGATTGGCGGGATTTGGGCCGAAATTGATCTTTATGCAGGGATAGGGCCATTTTTGATAAGGCGGAGCTGAGGATGTGTCCGTGATGTTACGGAAAAATATGACACCCCCAGTGGCGTTAACACCTAAAAAGATATCCCCATCTCCATCATCGTCTATATCCACAATGTCAATATCGCGAAATCCAACTTCGTAGTGTAAACTGCCCAAAATAGTGTCAGTTTGCAAGCTAAAAAGAGGTGTTTCAGGTGTTCCTATATTGCGGTATATACCGACATAAAAGTCAAAGTAAGCAGGACCGAAAACATAATATAAATCCAAATCACCGTCATCATCACAATCGTAGAAACAAAAATTGCGGGCAGCTATACCCTGCCAATCCACTATTGGAGTTGAATAAACTGGTGAAGTTGAACTGCCAATATTCTCAGAGAAATAGAAATGATCGTATCCGTCGCTCATGAAAAGATCGTTATCTCCATCGTCATCGATATCTGCTAAAGCGGGCTTTATATATGCGTTATACGACCCGGGCACCAGATTACTCGAGATCAGAGTGAATGAGGCGTTTTGAGGAGTCCCTTCGTTCTGGTAGAAGTATAGACCAGGATAGGGTGGAAATGGAACGCGGCCTTCACCAACGAATAAATCCGGGTCTTGATCATTATCTATATCACTGAAAAAGGGATCACAACCATTGACACTTACATTTTGATAAGCTCCAGTAATCCAGACGAAAGATGGATCAGAGGTTGTGCCAATATTTTCATAATATGAGATCATATCTGCCTGGTTACCGAGGAATAGATCCATATCACCATCTGCATCGATATCTATTGATGTATTCTTTGCCCTGTCACCTTCATCTAAAGAAAAATAGTTCTTCGTGATTAATCGCCACCTGGCACTGTCCGGAGTTCCGGTATTCTCATAGAAATATATATCGCCGGGATTATATTCGTTGGGATCTTCGTCTCTGCCCACAAACAGGTCGTAATCTCCGTCACCGTCAATGTCGGAAAATTCGGGGGAAGCTACATTACCGACATCAATATTAATATACATATTAGTTATGTATGTGAAATTGTGATTTACTGAATCACCATCGTTGCGGTAGTACCAAATAACACCGTCGTCATTTCCTATGAGGAAATCGAAGTCGTCATCATAGTCAATATCAACAAAGCAAGGATCAGCACGACTTCCTACGTCAATATTTTCAAAGGTCATTTCTTCAAGAACAAAATAGAAACTTCCCGAACTCCCTTGATTTCTATAAAAAGATATAGCACCACCATTACCTACGAACAGATCGTAATCGTCATCTGCATCGATATCAATAAAATCGAGATTAGTGGCCCACCAGACTATCTGCTCGAGCGAATCCGTAATTAACTCAAATTGTGGAGACTCTGGAGTACCTATGTTCTCCCAGTACCAGACTCTCTCATCGCTGGTA
>CBDUWK010000061.1:0-9108 GCA_965370905.1 uncultured bacterium
TAAGACGTGAAGTTGCCAATCCCGATCCGTTTACGGTGTGCACGAATCTCGACTTGCCTTTCCCTTTCTCCTTGAACCGAATTCCCGCTCTCCTGGCCTGAAAATCTTCGAAGTTCGATATTGAGGAAGTTTCCAGCCATTTCTGCTCGGCGGGCGCCCAGGTTTCAATGTCGTAGGTTTTCGCAGAGGCAAAGGAGAGATCACCAGTGCACAGTTCCACAACGCGGTAATGCAGATCTAACGCCTGCAAGACTTCCTCTGCATCCTCGAGTAGTGTTTCAAGTTCCTGGTAAGAGTTATCGGGATGAACGAACTTTACCAGTTCGACCTTGTTAAATTGATGTACGCGCAGAAAGCCGCGTGTTTCGCGACCATAGGAGCCTGCTTCGCGGCGGAAGCAGGCGCTGTAAGCGGTATATTTTATGGGCAACTTTTCAGCAGGAATAGTCTCATCCCGGTGGAGATTGGTGATAGGCACTTCAGCAGTAGGAACAAGATAAAGGTCATCCTTGCCAATGTAGTACATGTCATCTTCCAGCTTGGGAAGCTGTCCAGTAGCGAACATGGATTCGGGATTGGCGAGAAAAGGCGGGAAAATCTCCTGGTAACCGTGTTTGCGGACATGTAAATCCAGCATAAAATTCAGCAGCGCTCTTTCCAGTGCGGCGCCTTTCCCTTTGTAAACTGGGAAACCCGAACCCGCGATCTTAGCTCCTCGCGGAAAATCCAGGATATCCAGTTCCTGTCCTAATTCGAGGTGATCTTTAAGCTTGAAATCTGTCTTTGGTTTCTCACCCCAGGTTCGATAAAGCCGGTTGTCTTCCTCCTTCTCCCCTATAGGTGTATCAGCATGGGGGACGTTCGGAACCCAGCGCAGCAGTTCGTCCAAACTGCCGTCCACCTCTTTTAAGTGTAGGTCGAATTCCCCAATCTGCTGTGATACCGTTTTCATCTCAGCTTTGAGATCATCGGCATTTTCACCCGACTTGGTCCGCTCGCCAATCTCCCTGGATACCCGGTTGCGATTGGCTTTCAGCTTTTCCGCTTTAGCCAGAATCGAGCGCCGTTCGCCATCCAGTTCCAGAATTCTATCGAGATCGACGCTCTCTTTCTTGTTCCTGATGGCATTTCGGACAAGATCAGCGTTCTCGCGTATATATTTCAGGTCGAGCATAAATACTTAATGGACTTAAGATCAATACATGAGATAAGAAGACGGTCAGTCGGGCCGCGTCTTGGTGCCGGGGGCGGGAATCGAACCCGCATGGCCGCAAGGGCCGGGGGATTTTGAGTCCCCTGCGTCTACCAGTTTCACCACCCCGGCATCAGAAGTTTGTAATGTAACGATAAACGATTCCAAAGTCAAGTATTTTTAATATCATTGATTTTCTGGCGGCGGCAACATGTGGTTTTCCCCAAGAAAATAGATAAAAACACTTTTGTTTTGTCAAATATTTTAATATTTTTGATCTGTTAATGCCAGGTTCTGCCAATTACTATGATTCGATGATTTACCGCATCAATTCTACTAACCCTCAACGAAGGCTAATTCGTAAGGCAATAGAGGCTTTAAATTCCGGTCAGGTAATAGCCTTTCCCACGGATACCGTCTACGGTCTCGGCTGCAAGCTCAGCGACAAGAAGGCCATGCTGAAACTTTACCAGGTAAAGAAGGTTGATAAAGGACATCCTATGGCTCTGCTCTGCGCTGACCTTAAACATATTTCGGTCTATGCACGGGTATCTAATCCGGCATATAAGGTGTTGCGTCATTATCTGCCTGGGCCATATACGTTCGTACTTGAAGCGACACGTGAGGTTCCAAAACTCATGCTGACAAAACAGCGCACTGTAGGCTTGCGCGTTCCGGATAATATGATCGTGCAGGCAATCGTTCACGAACTCGGGGAACCGATCTTAAATACGACTGCTGAAATCGTCGATTTTGGACTGTTCATTGACGCAGAAGAGATCGAAGCTAAACTGGGCAAACAGTTGGGCTGCGTCATAGATGGGGGAATATTACCTGATGAGAGATCTACGGTGGTCGATTTAACCAATTATGAACCCATCGTGTTACGGTCAGGGAAAGGAGTTTTTTCAGAGTAATTACAGCCATACTAAGAATTTCAATCAAAAACTATAGAGACATATTCATTATACGCAAATAACGGAGTAAACATGCTTCACAATATTGCCATCCTGACTGGTGGAGGAGACGCGCCGGGACTAAACGCAGTCATTCGGGCGGCGGTTAAGACGGCAAAACTTCAATACGGAGCCAATGTATTAGGCATTCCGGACGGCTACGATGGGCTGGTCAAAAAAGATGATCCCTGGAAGTTGGACGTGCCCGACGTAGCAGGCTTGCTGTATCGTGGCGGAACGATTCTGGGGACTTCCAATAGAGGTGATCCCTTTCATTACCCGGTGGAGAAAGACGGCGAAATCGTTCATGAAGACAAGTCGGGAACTCTGCTCGAACGGCTCGAGGAACTGCGCAAAGATGCCCTAATAGTAATCGGAGGTGATGGGAGTCTCAATATCGGTTATGAACTCTTCAAGCGGGGCGCTCCAGTGGTCGGAGTACCCAAAACCATTGATAACGATCTTTCCGCTACCGAAGTCACATTCGGTTTCGACACTGCGATAACGACGGCCACCGAAGCACTGGACAAACTGCATACCACAGCAGAATCGCATCACCGCGTCATGGTACTGGAGGTTATGGGCCGGGATGCCGGGTGGATCGCCCTGGAAGCTGGCATCGCCGGGGGAGCGGACGTAATCCTGATTCCGGAGATACCCTTTTCCTGGGACGCTATGTGCAAAAAGATTGTAAAGCGTAACGGATTAGGTTCCAAATTTTCCATCATCGTAGTTGCGGAAGGAGCGGCTCCCAGCGATGGTAAAAAGGTCTTGCAGGCGACTGCGGAAGAAACTCGTGGTCTGGAGAGATTGGGGGGAATTGGTCATGTGGTCGGCCATGAGATATCGCAAAGGTTGAAGATGGAAACTCGTGTTACTGTATTAGGGCATATCCAACGCGGAGGAATACCCAGCACTTTCGACCGTCTCCTCGCAACTCGTTTCGGAGTAGAAGTAGTCCATATGGTGGTCAGAAATGAGCTGGGGCACATGGTGGCGCTGCGGGGTGGGAAAATCGTATCCGTACCCCTCGAGGAAGCAGTGGGAAGGCAGAAGCTGGTGGACCCGGATGGCCCTATGGTTAAAACCGCAGAAGCGATAGGAATAAACGTGGGACGGTGATTTTCTATGTTTATATACAAAGAAGGCGATCCTTTTGGATCGCCTTTTATTTCTTTATTTCAGGAAGAAATTACTTCGTCAGTAATAGTTTCTGTGTTGAACGATATTCCCCCGCCTGGATGTTGGCGAAGTACACGCCCGAAGGCAGCGAACCTGCATCCCATGTGAGATGGTGTAAACCAGCTGCGCGGTAGCTGTCGATTAGTGTAGTGACATGGCGGCCGGATATGTCGTAGATGGTTAATTCAACATCGGACGGTTTGTATATCTCAAATGGAATTATGGTGAAACTATTAAACGGATTGGGAAAAACCGAATTAAGCTGAAATGAACCCAATAGTTCTGGGGTATTCATTTCCCAAATTCCAGCAGAGGTCTGCTCCCAGTCAACTGCAAGATGTTGAATGTCGTCAGCCATTAGCAGGCTCATTTTGCCATCGTTATCCATGTCCCAAATATAGGGATGGTTATAAAATGTGGAATCCATATCCTGGCTCTCCCAAACGTACAAATATGTGCTATTTTGATTAGTCCAAAGACCTAATCTTGAGCCGGTTGGAAAAATGGGGATAATATATATGGAAAGAACAGATGGATTATAGTCTATCATGCCAAAGCAGCTCTGGTTTGGTCCAATGGGTGTGCTGATGGTATCTAGCCAAGAAACATAACCTGATTGAAATCCGGTTGCCTCATAAATAAAAGCGGATCCTCCATTGACAAAGATGCCTCCTGCATATAGCTCGTTTTCTTCATCATTATCCATATCTGCAATTACCGGATTAACGCACCTTAAAGGTAATCCCGTGTATAACCAATTTTGTGAGAAGTTGTTTGGTGCTGTAGGATCATAGCGGAAATACTGTGTTTCTATGGGATCGTAGCTCACAACATATCCAGCATTACCCGAGACAATATCTACAGCGCCATCATTGTCAAAATCTCCTACATCAAGTCGATAATCAGACCAATTTTGATAAATTCCCATCAGCGAAGTCATAAAAATTGTGTTTTCTGGCTCTGTGCTTTTGTATGAAAATTCCCTAACAATATAAGCAGTAGGGGGTTGCAAATCTGAGTTTGTAGTTACTGCAGCAATTTCAAGTATGTTATCCTGATCTATGTCGCACACTTTCAGATCATTGACCGCTCTTGGGAAAGTAAAGTTCGATTTCCAAGGTGTATATGTTCCCGGTTCTGAAAATTCCCAGAAGTATATTTTGTTATAAGTGTATATCAATTCCTTTTGCCCATTCTGATCGATGTCAGTGATAGCAAGATAGGATATTCCTGGACTGCCAGGCACATCTATTGTAAATTCTTCTTCCATAAAAAGTTCGTATTCATCATTTCCAATGCACTTGTAAATAAGGATATATGCAGTATCGGCGAATCTGTGCTCTTTCCAGTTAGTAACTAGTTCAAGAATCCCATCGTTATCAAGATCACCTACGGTGAATTCATCCATTCCATATGGTCTCGGTTCACTTTCCCACACAATTTCAAAATCCGCTTCGCTTACGCGCCGGGGTATTTCAGGTTTTTGGGAGTTTCCAGTAGTTCCGTTCAAGTCCAGGCATCCGCGCTTATGGTGGAAGGTTTTCTCCGAGTTGTCCACAAAGGTAACCACCAGATCATCTCTCCCGTCCCAGATGTCATCATCATGTCTCAGAGATTTTATGGGCTGTTGGAAGGTGCGTGATTGCTGCGGTACTGTTGTGTACTTGTTCCCCGAAAGGAGGAAGATCTCCAGTTTATTGCCGGTAAACCTCGCTATGTCGGGGTAGTCGTCGCTATTGTAGTTGCCCACCTGTATGTTGGGCGGAGTATTGCAGTAATCCACCATCCCGTGTTCCATCAGGGAGAGCCCAAAATCAAGAGGGGTGAGGTAGGTATCAGAAGCAGCTAAACTGGAAGCGAGCGTTAAGGCGAGAAGCGTAATTACGGCTTTCATGGGTCACCTGTGCGGTTATTACATATAGAAGTTACCATACGACGCACGAAAAGTCAAGTGCAATTTCTTGCAATTTTCTTTATTATATTATTCTATTATATTGTTATGCTGTTCTAAATATAATGAAGCAACATAAAAAAAGCGATCCATCGGATCGCCTTTTATTTTCCTCTTAATCCTAAGATGTTATTTAGTCTTTCCGGCTTTCTTCAACGCCATTCTGATTCGTTCGGGAGTAACCGGAAGTTCGTTGATACGGACGCCAGTGGCGTCGTAGATGGCGTTCAAAATGGCGGGGATAGTGGGCATTATGGCGCCCTCGCCTACTTCCTTGGCGCCGAAGGGACCGTGAGGTTCGCCGCTTTCGATAATGATCGATTCCAGCGGCGGTACATCCATGGAGGTGGGAATCTTATATTCCGCCAGGTTGGAATTGATCACCCTACCGCAGTTGTCGTACTTAATCTCTTCCATCAAAGCTTCGCCCATACCCATCATAATGGACCCCTGCATCTGGCCTTCGACCATGGTGCGATTGATGGCAAAACCGCAGTCATGAGCGCCGGAAATTTTATCGACCGTAACCCGGCCAGTTTCAAGGTCTACCGTGACCTCTGCTACCTGGGCGCTACAACCGAAAGCCGGACTGGTACCGACCGCAGCTCCCTTGAAGGATCCTCCCAAAGGTGGCGGCTTGTATGAGCCTGTGCCGATAATAGTGCCCTTTTCAATGAAGGCGACGCGGGAGGCTTCCCGGAAACTCATGTTTCCTGTTCGGACCAACCCCTGAAACCCTCTATGTTCCAGAAGGTAATCCTTGCGAAGCTGTTCTATATTGAGCTCCCCCTTCAAGCAAATAATTTCCCCATCGACAATGTCGAGATCATCCTGTGATACTCCCGTTTTCTGGGCAACTACCTCCAATATCTGCTGCCTCACCGATTCGGCTGCTTCCTTAGCCGCAGCACCGGTCATCAAGGTTGTGCGGGATGAATATGCTCCCAGATCGACGGCTAAATCGGAATCGCCTGATACTACTTTCACGTCATCGAGGGAAATACCGAGCACCTCTGCGGTGATCATAGCCAGTACGGTATCGCTGCCCTGGCCGATATCGGCAGCCCCGGATTCGACAATGACGCCACCACCAACTTCACTCAGTTTGGTAACCACCGTAGCGTGCGGAGTTTTAGAATTATAAATCGGATAACCAGCACCACTAACGAAAAATCCGCAGGCTGCACCAATACCTTTGCCCTTGGGTCTATCATCTCGTTTATTTTTCCAGGCAGCGCTATCTCGGACAGCTTCCAAGGCTTCCCTCATGCCAAAGCTGGACAGGTATAACTCATTGCAGGTGGTCTCCCCCGCTTCGCGAACGTTCTTCAGACGCAATTCGATGGGATCCATCTCCAACTCTTCGGCAATTCTGTCCAATTGTATCTCAAACAACGCACGGGCGATGACCGCGCCATGTCCCCTCTGTGCTCCACAGGCAGGTTTGTTGGTCACAACGCGATAGCCATCGTAGTTCATGTTTTCGAGGCGATAAGGCCCCCCTAAAAGCGAACCGGCATAATATACGGTTGCTATACCGAAGCTGCAATAAGCGCCGCCGTCCAGAATGCATTCGTGTTCGAGGAAGCTTATAGTTCCATCCTTCTTCACGCCTGTGGTCATCTTATGATAAAACTGGTGGCGGGCGCGCGAGTGGAGAAATACCTGTTCGCGGTCGAAGGTGGTCTTAACCGGTTTGCCGGTTTTCATGGAAAGCAGACAGGTGATCAGTTCCATGGAAGAGCAGGCTGCTTTAGGACCGAAACCGCCACCGACAGCAGGTTTTACAACACGCACCTTATGTAAAGGCAATCCCAGCGCCATGGCGATGGTGCGCTGCACGTAATGTGGCGCCTGGGTAGAAGTATACATAGTGAGATAGCCCTTATCGTCATATACAGCGAGAGCTGCTTGAGGTTCGATGAAGGCTGCGTCCTGCATTTTTGAAGTTAAGCTATCAGTGCGAATGACTTCCGCTTCCTTTTTCGCCGCTGCGACGTTGCCGAAGTCCCAGTGGACTTCCTGGACGACGTTGCGTTTATAGCGTTCGTGAAGCTGCGGCGCGTACTCATCTCTGGCGTGATGCAAGTCGAAGATAGACGGTAGTTCTTCAAATTCAACTTTAATTAGGTCAAGGGCTTTTCGGGCGATCTGCGGATTTACCGCCGCTACTGCGGCGATTTCATCACCGACATAGCGCACTTTCTCCTGGGCGAAAATCTGCTCGTCGTAGCGAGCGGGACTGACTCCGAAAGTGATACCCAAAGTGTCCTCGGAGGTGATAACTGCTACTACACCGGGCAATTTTTGAGCTTCAGAAGTGTCCACGCTGATTATTTTAGCATGTGCTTGCGGACTATGCAATATAGCGCCATAAAGCATGCCGGGCATATTCAGATCGTCAGTATATTTGGCTATGCCGGTAACTTTATCATAGGCATCAACCCTGGGAGCGCGGGTATTCAGAATTTTGTACTTTTTCATTTCCCCTCCGCAGAGTCGTTTTCTGCCTTTTCCATCCAATCGGCAGCAGTTAATACCGCTTCAGTAATCTTCTGGTAGCCAGTGCAACGGCAGAGGTTACCCGAGAGAGCTTTTCTGACCTCATCCTCGGTCGGTTTCGGAGTTCTTCGCAACAGCGCCAGCGAATTCAGGACCATTCCAGGAGTGCAGAATCCGCACTGGATGGCGCCCATTTCGACGAAAGCTTTCTGCACCGGATGAAGCTCGTGACCTTTAGCTACGCCTTCGATGGTAAGGATATCGTATCCCTGGGCTTCGACTGCCAGCACGAGACAGGAGAAGACAGGTACGCCGTCCATCAACACAGTGCAGGCTCCGCAGTCGCCGATGCCGCACCCCTTCTTGGTGCCGGTCAGACCGAGCTCGTAGCGTAATACATCGGAAAGCGGTATGTTGGGTTCGACCGCGATTTCATAAGGTACGCTGTTGACAGTCAGGTTGATTATTTTTTTCATGTTAGTGGCAAGTTACAAGATGCAGGAAAATCAATTGGTTGTCATGTGAGAAAATCCGATTACGCTTGTATTTAGCCCGCTTTAGCGGGGTTGTTTTTCCGTAGACCGGTGCTTTTCCGAAGGAACCACTTCGTGGCAGCGCCGGGCAATTAATTCCTTTCAGCACACCGCTCTGAAGCACTGGTTTGACTTCAACGGATGCTGTTCACCGCTCCTTCCAACGTCCTCTTAACCAGCACATTTATCATATCGATGCGATATGGCTTTGAGCCGCGATGATCCGAAATGGGTTTGCATTCGGTTGTGGCTATTTTGCCAGCTTCGGCAAAAATTCTATCAGACGGTTCTTTACCTATCAAGAATGCGGCGGTCTTTGGAGCTAATATCGGTTTGGGCGCAACCGCGCCCATAGCGATGCGGGCGTTTGAAATTTTGCCGGCATTATCCAAGCTAACTACAGAAGCGACGTTCACTACCGATATTTCCAGGGCTTTGCGATTAGCGAGTTTTATAAATGAACTGCCAGTTTGAGGAGGTAATTTGGGAAAGGTGATCTTTGTTAATATCTCTCCGGTCTTCAAGATCGTTCGACCCGGCCCGGTGACAAAATCATCAATGGGGATAGTGCGTTTACCTTTCGCTGAGGAAATCTCGAGCTGCGCGCCCAAAGCTACCGAAGGCAGCAGCGCATCAGCAGCGGGACGGGCGTTGCAGATATTGCCTCCGATGGTGCCACGATTGCGCACCAGGGGCGATCCCAACTCATCGCAACCTTCAGCGAGAGCTGTTAATTTACCCCGAACCAGTTTTGATTCGCAAATTTCGCTTATACTGGTCATAGCTCCAATG
>CBDUWK010000062.1:0-9104 GCA_965370905.1 uncultured bacterium
GTCAAATTTCAGAAAGGATGGTTACCAGCATGAGTAAAGTACAAATATACGAAGAGATTAAAGAGACATTCGGTCTCGTACCGACATTTTTCAAGGCGATTCCCGAAGCTTCGCTGGAACTGGAATGGCAGCTTTTCAAGACACTGCAGTTGGAAGAGAGCCCCATTCCCAATAAGTATCGCGAGCTGATCGGTATCGCTATCGCGGCAACGTCAAAATGCCAGTACTGTACCTTCTTCCACACGGAAATCGCCAAGCTATATGGCGCTACCGACGAAGAGATCGAGGATGCGGTGCATTTTGCCAAGGCTTCCGCGGGTTGGAGCGCATATTTGAATGGCCTGCAGTTCGACCTCAGTGAGTTTAAGGATGAGGTCCGTCAGATTGGCAAGTACATCCAGGAAAATACGGCGGTTACAGCCTGACCCGATAAACTTGATAAATCTGTGGTCAAAGAATCGAGCCCCGCGGAATATGCGGGGCTTGATTTATTTTTAAATGTAAGTAGAATGACAGAGTTGCTTGGCAGCAAATTGTAATGGAGATCGCAGGATTAAAATCCAGCGCCCAGTTATTCGACGAGAAGTCTCTGAAGAGACTGATGCGCACGCGAACATGGGATTACCACATAGTGATCCCTTCGGGAAAATCCCATGCCCAACTTTCAGGTCAATTGGCTAAAGCCAATGGTGGACGGGTGAACGGTCCATCAGGGTCGGGATCATAGGATGCTAAAGAGCGGACAAACACCGGTGGGATGACTTTGGGACTATCCAAACCACCTCTTTAACATCTATCCATGCACATAATCTCCGATTTTGCGCACGCGTTCCATCTCCGCTTCGGAGAGGGGGCCCTTTTCCAAGGTTTCCAGACCTCCCAGCATCTGCTCTTCCGTCTTGGGTCCCATGATACAGAGATCGACGTTGGGATGGGAGAGGACGAAGCGATAGCAATCTGAAGCGGTTAGCGGCTTTTCGCCGGGAGGCATCTTCTTCTGTTTCAGGAGCTTGCCCCAGCGGGTGGCGGTGTAGATGGTTATCCCAGGGCGATTGTCTGCGGGGAGATGTGGGAAGATGTCCTCTTCTGCGCCGGTGTGGGCGGCATTATACCTGATCATGAATACGTCTATGTCTGAATCGTTCTTCTGCGCGATTGCACCGAAAGTCTTGCGCTTATGCCCCGACATGGCGATAAAGCGCACCAGACCTCGCTCCTTCAGCTTCAGAGCTTCAGAGAGGATCTTCTGCGGATAGCGGTTGTGCCAGCCCAGCAGCACCACGTCGGCGCATTCGACACCGAGAGCATTCAGACCCTTTTCCACGGATTTCTTCACCGTCCAGCCGAGGTGATCGTAGGATTGCAGCACGATCACCATATCCTCGCGGTGGTCTTTCACCAGGTGGCGCAGGGCGTCGCCCATCTTCTCGGTGCGGCGCGAACCCCAGTAGAAGTAATTGATGCCGTATTCATGGTAGGCTCTTTCGATGGCGGCTGCCGGAACACCGTAGCCTCCAGCCAGACCCAGACGGCTGACCGAAAGACCGGTCCTACCGAGAGTTCGTTTCTCCTTGAAATCCACAGAAATGTCCTTATAATTATACTGAGATGGCGAAGCGTGATTTATGCTCTGCAAAGATGGGGAGAAAAAGCGTTAAAGTCAAGGGGAAAGTGGGGAAGGTGGGGAAAGGTGAGTAATAATGTCATTCCGGACTTGCCTGTCCCTATGGGGATCCGGGATCCGGGATCCGGAATCCAGAGATCACAAGGTAACATGCTACGTTCCCGGCAGGCCGGAACCAGAAGCATGCCACCCGCCGTGAGAACCGTCTATTGGAACAGCTCGCAGGTTAGTTCGGGTGTTTATTTAATCGAGATGGAAACGGAAATTGGGAGAACGGTGAAGAGGTTGACGGTTCTCAGGTAGCTGGTTACTGGTTGCTGGCAGCTGGTATGTAGGGGTCGGTCTTGTGCCGACCCGTAACATGTAGGGGCAACCGCCTGTGGTTGCCCAGCCCTAAAGAGAGTGGGCTATAATAGATACACCCCCCCAAAGGGGGCTCTTACAGATTCCGGAGGCGCTGCGCTCTCCGGAATGACGATCTATTACACAGGAAATGTTTGCTAAGCCCATTCGATCAGGCGGGTCATGATGGCTTTTTGGATATGGAGGCGGTTTTCAGCCTGGTCGAAGATGGCGGAATGGGGGCCGTCCATGACCTCGTCGGTGATCTCTCTGCCCCGCTCCGCGGGCAGGCAGTGCAGCACGATGCAATTGGAATCGGCATGTTTCAAGAGTTCACCGTTAACCTGGAAGGCGCTAAGTGATCGGGCTCTCTGTTCAGCCAGGTTCTTCTCCCCCATCGAGGCCCATACATCGGTATAGACCACGTGCGCGCCGGTAACGGCTTCTACCGGATCGTGCGCGATCCGGACAGTGGATAAGCCTTCCTCCTGTACGGCTTTAAGCAGACATTCATCGGGCCGCGTTTCCGGAGAGGTACCAATAACCAGATCCATCTTCAGGCGACGGGCGGCGTTTATCCAGGAATTAGCCACGTTGTTGCCATCACCGAGATAGGCAACTTTCAGTCCCTGTGCTGTACCCAATTTCTCCTGTATGGTCATCAGATCACCCATGACCTGGCAGGGGTGAGTGTAGTCTGTCAGAGCATTTATCACCGGCACTGAGGCGTATTGGCTGAGTTTCACGACGTCATCGTGAGAGAAGGTGCGGATAACTATCATCCCTAAGTAGCGAGAGAGTACTCTGGCGGCATCCTCGATAGATTCACGCTTGCCGAGATCTATTTCGTCTTTGGTGATATATAAAGATTTCCCTCCGAGTTCGTAAATTCCGGTCTCGAAGCTGATGCGAGTACGCAGGGAGGCTTTGTGGAAGATGCAGCCCACAGTCAGGCCACCTAAAACACCATCAGGCGACTTTCGCAGTCTTGTTTGACGCTGCTGCTTCAATTCCAGCGCATAGCTAATAATTTCTTCGACTTCGTGGCTGTTCAAATCTGTAATGGTCAAAAAGTCACGTTTCATTTCTCTCCCTCAATCTTTAATCTCAACATTCTAAATCAGGCGCGAAGATCGCCGGGGCAAATCCCCACAAAAGTAATGGTAAGGGTGTGCAAAAGCAAGGGAATTCTCAGTTTTTCGGTTCGTCCTGATCCAACTTTGGGATTAACTCAATCGGTGCAGAGTTCATAAATTCTAGCAGCGCTATGCTATCAGTTTATGATACCTCGTCAGCGGCCCGATTGTTGCATTAATTTTGATGATTTATGGCGGTTTTGTGCGGAGTTGATAATTTCCGCACTGCCGGCGGAGTACAGTCAATTCAAAATGGACCTTTCCACGCCTATCAGGGTTTCAAAAATGCCCACTGAGCCAAACCAGCGTATTGGGGAAATCATTCGCCACCTGGATCAGGATCGCGAGCTGCCCACGCTTTCGCCTGTGGTTGAAAAGATCTTGAGGTTAATAGGCGATGAAAAGATTTCAATCAAGGAGCTGGCAGGCGTTATCGAAAAGGACGTTTCTCTGAGCCTGAAAATGCTCAAGGTGGTCAACTCAGCTTATTACGGATTCACACGCAAGATTTCCACACTTTCGCAAGCGATGGTGATTCTCGGGCTTTCTGCGGTAAAGAACCTGGCTCTCTCAATGTCTATCATGGAAATATTCTCCAAGGGAACCGCTCTTTCGGGGGAGGAGAGCAATTTCAAGGTCTTCTGGGAGCGATCTCTATTCTCTGCTGTGACTGCAAAAAAGTTAGCCAAGCAGATCAAATATCAGGATGAAGAGGAGGCTTTTGTAGCTGCTCTGCTGCAGGACATCGGCGTGCTGGTATTTATAAAATATTATCCTGAGGAGTACGCTGAGTTACTGGCGAGGGCGAAAAAACAAGCCTTGGACATAGTCACCCTGGAGGAAAAGCAGTTCGGCATAAATCACGCCCTATTAGGCGAATTTTTCGCCAATAAGTGGCAACTTCCTCGTACCTTGACAATGTCGATTCTGCGTCATCATGAACCGGAAGGTATCGCCAGGGGTGGGAGACTCGAAGAGATTCAAAAGCTGACCCATATGGTGCATTTATCCTATCTGATAAGTAATATTTTTTATGAGGAATACCACCCGGAGAGAAGCACCAATCTGGTCAAGCAGGCGAAGAACTTGCTCGATCTGGACCAAGAATTCATTGACGATCTGCTCAATAATTTAGCTGAAGAAGTCAACGAGGTGGCGGAATTTTTTGGGATTTCATTGAAGGGGACGAGAAGTTATTCAGAACTACTGATGGCTGCAAACATGGAACTGGGCAAGCTTAACTTTTCATATGAACGAATGAACCGGGAATTGGTGGTGGCTAAGCGGCGAGCTGAAGATCTGGCAGCTCAGTTGGCTGAAGCAAACCGGAAATTAGAGGAGCTTGCTAACCTGGATGGTTTGACCAAGATTTTCAATCGCAGAGTTTTTCAGAATCTGATCACGCGAGAGTTCTACCGTTCCACCAGATATGGCAACCCGCTTACATGCATTATGATTGATCTGGATCATTTTAAGGAGATAAATGATAAACAGGGTCACCTGGTTGGGGATCAAGTACTCAGGGAAGTCGCGGCGCTGCTGGCATCCAAGTTACGTCAGAGTGACTTCCTGGCCAGGTATGGAGGCGAGGAATTCGTGGTGATATCGCCTGAAGCGGATGAGAAAGATGCTGCGATTATCGGTGAGAGATTAAGGCAGACGGTGGAACAAGCTGTATTCGATGTTGAGGGGCGGTCTATCAAGATGACAATTTCACTGGGCGCAGCCACTTACACGAAAGACAGTGAAATGAAAGTTGAAGATGATCTGATCGCAGGCGCGGATAAGAACCTTTATCTGGCGAAAAACAACGGCCGCAATCGCTGCTGGACAGATCAGGACACCCTCGATGCTGATAAAAATAAGCCAGTACATTTCGAGCAAGAAATAATTGTTAGTTAATCCTCCCATATTACCTCAAATAGTCTTCGGAATCAATCTCCCGTAAAACAGATTTTTTCGTTTCATTCCCCAGAAAGATTTCGCTTGCTTTCGGTTTAAAAAAAATATATCTTATCTGGTTAATGTAAAATCAGAAATCAATATATTTAAATTCAATACAACTGTAACAGGAGAGAGCAAATGTTAGACAAGAAAGCAGATCTGGCTGGACCAGGTATTGGCAACTACGAAGATCTGGAAAAGATGCTTCCAAGCGATTATGAACCTCTTTTAAGCAAAAAGGACACGCAGAAAGCAATTACGGCGATCAAGCATTACATCGAGGAAAATCTCTGTAAGGAGCTTAACCTAATCAGGGTTGAATCTCCGTTGATCGTGGACGTCAAAAGCGGCGTGAACGATTACCTCGATCGCGACGGCTCACGCACGCCGATCGATTTTCATATTTCCAACGACTACGGCAAAAATCCCATAGACGCCCAGGTAGTGCAAGCTGCCACCAAGTGGAAACGCGTGGCATTGGCTCAATTCGGGATGGATGTTGGGGAAGGAATATACACCGACATGCGCGCGGTGCGCAAAGATTATTTCCTGGATCACGATCACAGCGCCTATGTGGATCAGTGGGATTGGGAAAAGGTAATCACACCTGACCAACGTAACCTCGATTATATGACCGATGCGATAAAAAAGATCTGGAAAGTCATCAGGGATGCGGGCAGACTTGCGAAGGAACTTTTTCCGCAATTAGCTGCGGATAAATTTCCCGACTTCCCGGAAGAACTAAAATTCCTGCATGCGGAAGAGATTCTGGAAATGTTTCCCGATCTGCCGCGTAAGCAACGAGAGACAGCAATCCTCCAGAAATATCCGGCAGTATTCATTTACGGTATCGGTTGGACGCTGGCGGACGGTTATCCGCATGAGATGAGGGCTGCAGATTACGACGATTGGGTAACGGAGACGGTTTCCAAGGATGGAAAACCGATGCACGGACTGAATGGTGACATACTGGTCTGGAATCCGGTGACCAAGCGCCGCCACGAGTTGACTTCAATGGGAATTCGGGTAACCAAGGAAACTCTCAAACAGCAGCTCGAAATGACCGGTCAGCTTGATTTCCTCGATCTGCCCTACCACAAGGCGATCTTGAACGATGAGATCCCCTTAAGCTTTGGCGGAGGGATCGGCCAGTCACGTACCTACATGTATCTGCTCAGAAAAGCTCATTTAGGTGAATGCAGTGTTACCGTATGGCCGCAGATACTGAAGGATATTTGTGCAAAAAGGAAGATATTCGTATTGGAATAGATAGAAGATGCGAAGATACTCAGTGCAGGGATGTACTGAATTTTAGCGATAAAAGGTAGGGCGGCGGTATCCACCGCCGCCCTATCTCAAACTAGTCAAACAGAAACAAGGATCAGACGTATCCGATCCCTGTTAGAAGGCGAAATATTTCAAGGGTGGGTCAATTACTGCCGTGCGGCAGCGTTAAGATCGTTCAGCAGAGCTTCCATATCTTTTATTCCGTGTGTCTCCGCCCCCACCTCGAGGGTTTCGAAGGAGGCTACTTCGCAGCCGACACAGTGCAATTTATACTTGACTAAGGTCTCCTCAACCTGGGGATATCGTTGCAAGACATCTGCGATGGTCATATCGGCGTTTATCAAGCGGACTTCGCTCATATCGTTCTCCAGAAATTATTTAATTAAAGTTAACACCTCATGATCAAAAAGTCAAGGTCTTTTTTCCCAACACACAAACGATAAAAATAGTAGGATTTACAGTTAACAGGACAGATTAAACAAACAAAGGAACAGACAAGATGGCTTCAGCAGCAGAACTGACGGTTACACCTCCAAAAAGCAAAATACTCATCTGGTTGGAGGAAGTTAGAGCGCCGTTTTTTACGGCGGTTATAGTGCCGGTACTATTAGGTTCGATCATCGCCTGGCAGCACGGCTATACTATCCAGATCGGGTACTTCTTCATGACCTTGATCGCGGCGATATTCCTGCATGCAGGAACCAACGTGATGAACGATTACGCCGATCACCTTTCCGGTTGTGATGCGAGGAATAAAGAATTTGTCAGACCGTTTTCGGGTGGCAGCCGCATGATTCAAGAGGGAATGCTAACACCGCGTGAAGTGCTTACGGGCGCGCTGATATTTTTCGGTTTAAGCACGATTTTAGGGTTGACTCTGGTTGCGTTGAAGGGCATGCCGATACTATATTTAGGGTTGATAGGCACCTTCTGCGGTATCTTCTATACGGTCCCACCATTCAACCTGGCGGCTCGGGGAATCGGTGAACTCGTGGTTGGATTGTGTTTCGGAACTTTGATGGTGATGGGCGCTTACTACGTACAGGCTCAGACTTTCACAGCCGAAATTGTCGTGGCTTCTATTCCCGTCACCTTGCTGATCGCGGCGGTTCTATATATCAACGAATTTCCCGATTATGTGGCGGATCGAGATAGCGGCAAACGGCATTTAGTGGTACGCATGGGCCGTCCCAAGGCGTACTACGGTTACGTTGCCATGATAGTGGTAACTTATGTATCGATCCTGGTTGGGGCCATAACTGCGATTATGCCTATCTACACATTGATTGCACTTATCACAATACCAAAAGCGATAGGCGCGATCAAGACTGCCAGCGTACACCATTCAGATTCCTCGAAGCTGGTCCCGGCGAATGCGGGGACAGTGGCGGTCCACCTGACAACCGGATTGCTGCTTAGCCTCGGATACGTCATCGCAGCGATAATATAGCAAACATGAAGAATGCAACTTTGAATGATAGTGAAGTCATCATGATAAAGGGCAATGTGAAATGCCGTTAGACCATATAAGAAAGATGTCTCTCAGGATTATTATCTGGGGGGCTGATATCTGGAGGTGCAACAATGAGTGATGAAAAAAAGCGTGTACTGGAGAATCCTACAGCGCTGACCGACTTCGTGGACTACAGTGAAGGCGCTACTGTCAGCAAAGAAGTTATAAAGAAGGAAACGGGCACTGTAACTCTGTTTGCCTTTGACGAGGGACAGGGCCTCAGTGAACATACTGCTCCGTTTGACGCTCTTGTTTATATTCTGGACGGTGAAGCCGATATTGTTGTGTCGGGGAAAAAGCATGTTGTGAAACAGAGTGAAGCTATCATAATGCCTGCTAACGAACCTCATGCTCTGAACGCCTCACGCAGGTTCAAGATGGCTTTGATAATGATAAAACAGAGATAGCAGTATTTTCTTATTTGTTATTCAAGTCGACGTATATACCCAGGATATTAGCCGGCTTGTGCTGGCTGGCCTTTGAGTAGTAGATTACCTTATGGCGTCTCTCGCAACGTTCAGGTTGTGGGAACCAATCTCGCCATCCCTGAGGAAGTTATGAAGACAGACAAAACCGCATACCGATTCGCTCTCGGTGTTGCGCTCGTGGTAGCATTGATCCTTGTTGCAGTTGGTGTTATCGGCACTCCGGACGAGCTCGCCGACTTACTGGGAGAGATTGGGGTGCTCGCCCTCGCAATCATTGGTGCCATCATCGCGTACAAAGAAACGAAGACGTACAATACCGCGTACCGCTCCGCCGTCGGCGTTGCGCTCGGGGCAGTATACATCCTCGTCTGGATATCCCTTGCCGTTGGCATCATCGGGGATCCGGGCGACATCGCCAACTTAATGTATCTCGGGGTGCTTGCTGTCGGAATCATCGGAGTCCTCATCGCGGGCTCCCAGCCACGTGGAATGGCACGCGCATTATTCGCGACGGCGTTTGCTCAGGCGTTGGTCGGCGTGATCGCCGCGCTGATGGCCGGGAAATACCAGGCCGAAGTTGGCTCTGTCTCCGCAATCATAGCCCTGAACGCTTTCTTCGTCATGCTGTTTAGCGTATCAGCGATGCTGTTTCATTCTGCTGCGAAAGAGCAATCTCCTGTGAACGCAGAGCCGGGGCGATAACCCGCTCAGTTAGCAACTGCCGCACTGGCTCAGGCGTATCGACTTTTTGGCTCGTTCCACCGGAACATTTTACAGGAGAACTATCTCAAATCAACCTTTCATTTATGTGATTAAAACAGACTCGTGAA